>NZ_JBMDIS010000034.1:0-63464 GCF_057808775.1 Pseudomonas sp. FG86
CGAGCAAGAACTAGGCGTCCCCCTCGCTCCTACAAAAAAGCCTTAACTGACTGGCACCAGGGCAAGTCCCCTGCCACATTTGATCGGTGTGGGTCAGGAAAAATGCGCAAAAAAAAAGCGGAGCCCGAGGGCTCCGCTTTTTTCAGACCAGCCGGATCAGGCCAGTTTTTTGTGCCGTACACGGTGCGGCTGGGCAGCAGCTTCACCCAAACGCTTTTTACGGTCCGCTTCGTACTCGGTGTAGTTGCCTTCGAAGAACACTGCTTGCGAGTCGTCTTCGTACGCCAGGATGTGGGTCGCGACGCGGTCAAGGAACCACCGATCGTGAGAGATCACAATGGCGGCGCCTGGGAAGTCCAGCAGGGCTTCTTCCAGGGAACGCAGGGTTTCAACGTCGAGGTCGTTGGATGGTTCGTCGAGCAGCAGCACGTTGCCGCCCTCTTTCAAGGTCAGGGCCAGGTGCAAGCGACCACGCTCACCACCGGACAGGTCCTTGACGAACTTCTGCTGGTCGCCACCCTTGAAGTTGAAACGGCCAACATAGGTACGCGACGGAATTTCATAGTTGCCGATGCGGATCTGGTCGGAACCATCGGAGATTTGCTGGAACACCGTCTTGCTGCCATCCAGGTCTTCACGGCTCTGGTCGACACACGCCAGTTGCACGGTTTCGCCGACTTCGATGGTGCCCGAATCCGGAGTCTCCTTGCCCATCAGCATGCGGAACAGCGTGGATTTACCCGCACCGTTACCACCAATAACGCCGACGATCGCGCCTTTTGGCATGGAGAACGACAGATTGTCGATCAGCACGCGGTCGCCATAGCCTTTGGAAACGTTCTTGAATTCGATGACCTTGTCACCCAGGCGCGGGCCGGCCGGGATGTAGATCTCGTTGGTTTCGCTGCGCTTCTGGAATTCCTGCGACTGCATTTCTTCGAAGCGTTGCAGACGGGCCTTGGATTTGGACTGGCGGGCCTTGGCGCCTTTGCGCACCCACTCCAGTTCTTCCTTCATGGCTTTTTCGTGGGCCGATTGCTGCTTGGATTCGGCGGCCAGACGGTCGGACTTGGCTTCCAGCCAACCGGAATAGTTGCCCTCGTAAGGGATACCGGCGCCACGGTCGAGCTCGAGGATCCAGCCGGCCACGTTGTCCAGGAAGTACCGGTCGTGCGTGATCGCAACCACGGTGCCGGGGAAGTCATGGAGGAAGTGTTCCAGCCAGGCGACAGAATCGGCGTCCAAGTGGTTGGTCGGTTCGTCGAGCAGCAGCATGTCGGGGGCCGACAGCAGCAGGCGGCATAGGGCCACGCGACGTTTTTCACCGCCGGACAGGTGCTCGACCTTGGCGTCCCACGCCGGCAGGCGCAGCGCATCGGCGGCCACTTCCAGCTGGCGCTCCAAATTGTGACCGTCGCCGGCCTGCAGGATGGCTTCGAGCTTGGCCTGTTCGGCAGCCAGCTTGTCGAAGTCGGCATCCGGTTCGGCGTAGGCGGCGTAGACCTCGTCCAGGCGAGCCTGGGCGTCCTTGATCACGCTGACGGCTTCTTCAACCACTTCACGCACGGTCTTGGTCGGGTCCAGGATCGGCTCTTGCGGCAGGTAGCCGATGTTCAGGTCGGGCATCGGGCGGGCTTCGCCCTCGAACTCGGTGTCGACGCCAGCCATGATTTTCAAGAGGGTGGACTTACCCGAACCGTTGAGGCCGAGCACGCCGATCTTGGCGCCGGGGAAAAAGGACAGCGAAATATTTTTCAGGATTTCCCGCTTCGGAGGGACAACTTTGCCCAGCCGATGCATGGTGAAGACGTATTGAGCCATGGTGAACCTAGCGTCAGTGACTGATGAATTGAGCGGGCGAAGCCCGTGCCAGGCCATGCGCCGCGCGGGCCGTTGACTATCATCAATGCCAGCGAGCGGAAAAAGCCTGAATATCTGGGGCTGGAACGCCCCCGCGTAACCGGCAAAGCTACCTTAATGCGTCTGGCCAGTCCAGCCAGGCGGGGCTGGCACTTTGCCACAACTCAAGGCATGCTAGCCGCCCTCCGGGCGTCCGGCTTATAGTGCACGTCGCGCGCCAGTCCAGCCAAACCGCAGGATCACAGCTTGTCCAAAGTCACGCCGCCCACTCCTCTGCGCGCCGCTCATATAGCGCCGGGAGCGCCCCTGCACGGCACCCTCAAAGGCGCTTTGGCGACGCTCGTCCTCATGCTGCTTGCGCTATTGTTCTGGCAACTGCTCGACCAACTGCAGCAAAACCAGAAAAACCAGCAGCAATACACCATCGACTACAGTGCCGACCTGGCTGAACAGATCAGCCTGAACATGGCCCTGAGCGCAAAGATCGCCTTGAACCTGCTGCCGATGGTCGAGCCGCCGCGTGACAGCGAACAGCAACAGGTGCTGATGCGCACCTTGCAGCGCTCGTTGCCGGAATTGCGCAGCATCGCCCTCCTCGCCCCCAGCGGTGCACTGATCAGCGACAGTGCCACGGATAGCCAGGACAGCGCCTGGCTGGAGGAACTGGTGCAACGCAGCCACGCCCAGTCCTACTATTTGAGCAACAACAACGACGGCACCCTCATCTATCTGTTGCTGCATCAGCCCAGCGGCGGCTCGAGGATGTACTGGGTCCTGCGCCTGGACCCCAGCTACCTGGTCAACCTGACCCGCCAGGACGGCCAAGGCCAGCGCCCCATGTGGGTCATCGAGAACCGCCTGAACCACCGCGTGGTCGGTCGCGACAGCGGCATGCCGACACAATGGGCCAGCGCCCTGACGCCGGATGAGTTGAATAAAAGCGTGCTGGTCACGCCCCTGAGCAAAAGCGACTGGCAATTACGTGGCCTGTTCGACCGCAACGCGGTGCTGGAACAACTGCTGCCCGCGTTTATCGGCAAGTGCCTGCTGGGCCTGGCCTTCTCGCTGGTGCCGGTGATCGTGCTGCTGAACATGCGTCGTCGTCAGCGCCAGGTGCATGAGGGCCGGCGGCGCTACCAGGATATTTTCGAAGGCACCGGCGTGGCCCTGTGCGTGCTCGACTTGTCGGGCCTCTACACGTTTTTTGACAAGGCCAGCGTGCACACCCGCGAGCAGTTGCACGCCTGGCTGCGCGACCATCCCGAGGAGCGCCGGCAACTGCTCAAGGAGCTGCGTATCACCGAGGTCAACCAGGTCGCCGTGCGCCTGCTGAACGTGACCTCGTGCGAGCAAGCCTGGGAACGCCTGATTGACGACTGCCCGCGTAACGCCACGGCCATCGGTTACCAGGTGCTCGAAGCGGTCCTGACCCAGCAAAACCAGCTGGAGCTGGAGATCCAGCTCAGTGATGTCGCAGGCAATGAGCAATACCTGTGGCTGGTGATGCGCTTGCCGGAGCAGCAGGACGACTTCAAGGCGGTGATCCTCAGCATCAGTGATATCACCAGCCGAAAGCTGATCGAATTGTCGTTGGTGGAGCGTGAAAGCTTCTGGTCGGACGTGGTGCGCACCGTGCCGGATCACCTGTATGTGCAGGATGTGATCAGCCAGCGCATGATTTTCAGCAACCACCACTTGGGCCACACCCTCGGCTACAACAAAGCCGAATTGCAGCAAATGGGTGAGTACTTCTGGGAAATCCTGCTGAACCCCGAAGATGCCGAGCATTACCATGACTTGCGCCAACAGCAGCGCCAGGCCGGCTACTCAACGCAGTTGCAATGCCAGTTGCGCTTCCGTCACCGCAATAACCAATGGCGGCGTTTCGATATACGTGAACAAGCCTTGGCGCGTGACAAGTCCGCACAAGTCACGCGCATCATCGGCGTGGCCAAGGACATCACCGACCAGATCGAAGCCAGCGAATCCCTGCGTGACAGCGAACAGCGCTACCGCATGCTGGCTGAAAGCATCAGCGACGTGATCTGCTCCACCGACAGCCAATTGGCGCTCAACTACATCAGCCCCTCGGTCAATGCCGTACTGGGCTATGACGTGGACTGGGTGTTCAAGAACGGCTGGCAGTCGATCATCGCCAACCCGCAGCAACTGGCCGGCATTTATAGCCTGGTCGAACAGGTCAGCCGTGCCTTGGGCGACGCCGAGGCGCTGACCCGCTTGCGTGACGACGTGCAGACCCAACTGTTCCTGTTCGACTGCCTGCGCGCCGATGGGCGCAAAGTGCCCATCGAACTGCGCCTGGTGCTGGTGTGGGACGACCACGGTGCGTTCGAGGGCATCCTCGGCGTGGGCCGTGATATCAGCCAGCAACGCCGCGCCGAGAAAGACCTGCGCATGGCGGCCACGGTCTTCGAGCACTCCACGTCGGCGATCCTGATCACCGATCCGGCAGGCTACATCGTGCAAGCCAACGAGGCATTCAGCCGAGTCAGCGGTTATGAGGTGGCGGATGTGCTCGATCAACTGCCGAACATGCTCACCGTCGACGAACAACAGGAAGCGCACCTGCGCTACGTGCTCAAGCAACTGCACCAGCACAGCACCTGGGAAGGCGAGGTGTGGCTCAAGCGCCGCAACGGCGAGCATTACCCGGCCTGGGTGGGCATTACCGCCGTGTTCGACGATGAAGGCGACCTGGCCAGCTATGTGTGCTTCTTCAGCGATATCAGCGAGCGCAAGGCCAGCGAACAACGCATCCACCGCCTGGCGTACTACGACGCCCTGACCCACCTGCCCAACCGCACCCTGTTCCAGGACCGCCTGCACACCGCGCTGCAGTCGGCGGAACGGCAAAAGTCGTGGGTGGTGCTGATGTTCCTCGACCTCGACCGTTTCAAGCCGATCAACGACTCCCTGGGCCATGCCGCTGGCGACCGCATGCTCAAGGAAATGGCCACCCGCCTGCTTGGCTGCGTCGCCGAAGACGACACCGTGGCGCGCATGGGCGGCGACGAGTTCACCTTGCTCCTGCAACCGCGGGTCAGCCGCGAAATGGCGCTGAACCGCGCCATCCATGTCGCCGAACAGATCCTCGCCAGCCTGGTGAAGCCATTTGTGCTGGAGGGTCGCGAGTTCTTTGTGACCGCCAGCATCGGCATCGCCCTCAGCCCCCAGGACGGCAACGAGCTGAGCCAGCTGATGAAAAACGCCGACACCGCGATGTATCACGCCAAGGAACGTGGCAAGAACAACTTCCAGTTCTACCAGGCCGACATGAACGCCAGCGCCCTGGAACGCCTGGAGCTGGAAAGCGACCTGCGCCACGCCCTGGACCAAAACGAATTCGTGCTTTATTACCAACCGCAGTTCAGCGGCGACGGCAAACGCCTGACCGGGGCCGAAGCCCTGCTGCGTTGGCGCCACCCGCGCCGTGGCCTGGTGCCGCCAGGGGACTTCATTCCGGTACTCGAAGAGTTGGGCCTGGTCGTGGATGTGGGTGACTGGGTGATCAGCGAAGCCTGCCGCCAGCTCAAGACCTGGCACCAGAACAAGGTGCGCGTGCCGAAAGTCTCGGTGAACATCTCCGCGCGGCAGTTCTCCGACGGCCAACTGGGCACGCGCATCGCCACCATCCTCAAGGACACCGGTCTGCCGCCGGCGTGCCTGGAGCTGGAGCTGACCGAAAGTATCCTGATGCGCGAAGTCAACGAAGCCATGCACATCCTCGACAGCCTGAAAAACCTGGGCCTGAGCATTGCGGTGGACGACTTCGGCACTGGTTATTCGTCACTCAACTACCTCAAGCAATTCCCCATCGATGTGTTGAAGATCGACCGCACCTTCGTCGACGGCCTGCCGTCCGGCGAACAGGATGCGCAAATCGCCCGGGCAATCATCGCCATGGCCCACAGCCTCAACCTGGCGGTAATCGCCGAGGGTGTGGAAACCCATGAGCAGCTGGACTTCCTGCGCGAGCACGGTTGCGACGAGGTGCAGGGTTATCTGTTCGGGCGGCCGATGCCGGCGAATCGGTTCGAGGCACAGTTCAGCAACGACGCGCTGTTCATGTTCGACTGAAATTTTGTGGTGAAGCCACTGGCCTCATCGGGGGCAAGCCCCCTCCCACAGGGGAATGCGCTCCAGATGTGGGACGGGGCTTGCCCCCGATGAGGCCGGTAATGACACCGCTCATCCCTAAGTGAATCCCACTTGTCCGCGACATGATGTCCTTTCATATGCCATCTAAAACCCATTGGGTTAGAATGCCCTCCTTTTCTGCCCCCCGATCCTTGAGGACCGCCATGTTCAGCCGTGATTTGACTATTGCCAAGTACGACGCCGATCTCTTCGCCGCCATGGAGCAAGAAGCCGTGCGCCAGGAAGAGCACATTGAGCTGATCGCTTCGGAAAACTACACCAGCCCTGCGGTGATGGAGGCTCAAGGTTCGGTTCTGACCAACAAGTACGCCGAAGGCTACCCAGGCAAGCGCTACTACGGCGGCTGCGAGTACGTCGACGTGGTTGAGCAACTGGCCATCGACCGTGCCAAAGAACTGTTCGGCGCCGATTACGCCAACGTCCAGCCACACGCCGGCTCCCAAGCCAACAGCGCCGTGTACCTGGCCCTGCTGCAAGGCGGCGACACTATCCTGGGCATGAGCCTGGCTCACGGCGGTCACCTGACCCACGGCGCCAGCGTTTCCTCCTCCGGCAAGCTGTACAACGCCGTTCAATACGGTATCGATGCCAACGGCCTGATCGACTACGACGAAGTCGAGCGCCTGGCGATCGAGCACAAGCCAAAAATGATCGTCGCCGGTTTCTCTGCTTACTCGCAGATCCTCGACTTCCCACGCTTCCGCGCCATCGCTGACAAAGTCGGCGCATACCTGTTCGTCGACATGGCCCACGTGGCCGGTCTGGTCGCCGCGGGCGTCTACCCGAACCCGGTACCGTTTGCTGACGTGGTCACCACCACCACCCACAAGACCCTGCGCGGTCCACGTGGCGGCCTGATCCTGGCACGCGCCAACGCCGAGATCGAGAAGAAGCTGAACTCCGCCGTATTCCCAGGCGCCCAGGGTGGCCCGCTGGAGCACGTGATCGCCGCCAAGGCCATCTGCTTCAAGGAAGCGCTGCAGCCTGAGTTCAAGGTCTACCAGCAACAAGTGGTGAAAAACGCCAAGGCCATGGCCGACGTGTTTATCGCACGCGGTTTTGACGTGGTATCCGGCGGTACGGAAAACCACCTGTTCCTGCTGTCGCTGATCAAGCAGGACATTTCCGGTAAAGATGCTGACGCGGCCCTGGGCAAAGCCTTCATCACCGTGAACAAGAACTCCGTGCCGAACGATCCACGTTCGCCGTTCGTCACCTCCGGCCTGCGCTTCGGCACCCCGGCTGTGACCACTCGTGGCTTCAAGGAAGCAGAGTGCAAGGAACTGGCGGGCTGGATCTGCGACATCCTGGCAGACCTGAACAACGAAGCGGTGATCGACGCGGTTCGTGAGAAGGTCAAGGCCATCTGCAAGAAGCTGCCGGTGTACGGCGCTTGATTGCAGTTGCTTGACTGAGAAGCCCGCTGTAGGAGCGAGCTTGCTCGCGAAAAACGTCAACGATAACGCGTGCATCCTGGATACACGCGGTGCCTATGAGTTCTTCGCGAGCAAGCTCGCTCCTACAAGCGGGCTTTTTTACGCCTGGTAAATCCGCTTAAAGCCTTCGCGGATTTTGTCTTCCGGCAACTCATCGGCAATAAACACAATCACACTCTCCCGCGCCTCACCCTCGGCCCATTCGGTGTCCCAATCGAACCCGTAGAGCTTGAGCACGCCCTGGAACACCATGCGCCGATCCTCCCCGGCGATGTTGAGCACGCCCTTGTAGCGCAGCAGTTGCTTGCCATGGTCTTCCAGCAGTTCGTTCATGAACTCACTGAGGCGGTCGATATCCAGCGGCTGGTCAGTACGCAGTACCAGGCTGGAAATACGGTCGCTGGACGGCGCCTTGCTCACCGGGCGCAAGCTCATGCCGGCGTTAAGGTTGAAGCCGCGCACATCGAGCAGTTCGGCTAACTCAATCTTGCCGTGCTCGACCACACGGATCGGCGCGCGGCGGTTGATGCGTGTGAGGCGTTCACTGAGAGCCTCGAAGGTGGCGTCGTCCACCAGGTCACGCTTGCTCACCAGCAGGCGGTCGGCGAAACCGATCTGCGCCTGGGCGATGGTCTGGGTCAGGTGGTGCTCGGCGTGGGCCGCGTCGACGAGGGTGATGATGCCGTCAAGGATGTAGCGCTCGCGCAGTTCCTCATCGATGAAAAAGGTTTGGGCCACCGGCGCAGGGTCGGCGAGGCCGGTGCACTCGATCACCAGGCGGTCGAAGGCGATCTCGCCGCTGTCCAGGCGTTCGAGCAGCAGGTAGAGGGCCTTGGTCAGGTCGGTGTGGATAGTGCAGCACACGCAGCCGTTGGACAGGGTCATGACTTGCACCGGTTCTTCGCCCAACAGCTGGGTGTCGATACCGGCATCGCTGAATTCATTTTCGATCACGGCGATTTTCAAGCCGTGCTCGGCCTTGAGCAGGTGGCGCAGCAAGGTGGTCTTGCCGGCGCCGAGGAAGCCGCTGAGGACGGTCACTGGAATGGGAGAGGACAAAAAATTCTCCTTGAAGGAACACTGAAACAAATGTGGGAGGGGGCTCGCCCCCGATAGCAGTGTGTCAGGCACTTATCTGTCACTGACGCACCACTATCGGGGGCAAGCCCCCTCCCACAGGAGAGTTACGTTAAATCAACAGCACTTGGGCCCACCCTTGCCACCGTAACGGGCTTCCTGGCGCTCTCGGAAGAACGCCTTGTAGTCCATCATCGGTTTGTCCGGGTGTTTGGTTTGCATATGCTCGACGTAGGTGTCGTAGTCGGGCATGCCGACCATCAGGCGCGCGGCCTGACCGAGGTATTTACCGAGGCGACTGATGTCATTGAACATGGCTGCAATCCTCGATCAAGCGTCCGGTACAGCCTGGAACGGGGCTTCTTTATCCGTACGTTCTTTGTTGCCCCAGGCGGCGACACCGACCTTGAGCGCATAGAACAGGATGCTGAACACCACGAACAGGAACAGCGCCGTCAGCGTTGCGTTGGTGTAGGCGTTCCAGATCACGTGTTGCATCTGGTCGATGCTCTTGGCCGGGGCCAGGATCTGGCCGTTGGCCAGGGCATCGCTGTATTTCTTCGCCAGCGACAGGAAGCCGATCGCCGGGTTGGCGTCGAACAGCTTGATGAAGCCTGCGGTGGTGGTGCAGATCAGCAGCCAGACAGCCGGCAGCATGGTCACCCAGATGTAGCGTTGGCGTTTCATTTTGATCAGCACAACGGTCGCCAGCATCAGCGCGATACCCGCCAGCATCTGGTTGGAGATACCAAACAGCGGCCACAAGGTGTTGATCCCGCCCAGTGGGTCGATCACGCCTTGGTACAGCAGGTAGCCCCACATGGCCACGCAACCGGCAGTCGCGATCAGGTTGGCGGTCCACGATTCGGTGCGTTTGAGCGCCGGTACGAAGGAGCCCAGCAAGTCTTGCAGCATGAAGCGCCCGGCACGGGTGCCGGCGTCGACAGCGGTCAGGATGAACAGCGCTTCGAACAGGATCGCAAAGTGGTACCAGAACGCCATGGTGTTTTCACCTGGCAGCACACTGTGCAGGATCTGTGCGATCCCCACCGCGAGAGTCGGCGCACCACCGGCACGGGCCAGGATGGTGGTTTCACCGATGTCATGGGCGACGGCCGACAACGCCTCGGGGGTAATTGCAAAGCCCCAGCTGCTGACGGTTTGCGCCACGGTGACCACGTCGGTGCCGACAATCGCCGCCGGGCTGTTCATGGCGAAATACACGCCAGGCTCGATCACCGAAGCGGCAACCATCGCCATGATGGCCACGAACGACTCCATCAACATGCCGCCATAACCGATGTAGCGAGCATGGCCTTCACTGGCGAGCAACTTGGGCGTAGTGCCCGAGGAGATCAGCGCGTGGAAGCCGGAAACCGCACCGCAGGCAATGGTGATGAACAGGAACGGGAACAGGCCGCCCTTCCACACCGGGCCGGTGCCATCGATGAACTGGGTCAGCGCGGGCATTTTCAGGTCGGGCATGGTCACCAGGATGCCAATCGCCAGGGCGATGATGGTGCCGATTTTCAGGAAGGTGGAGAGGTAGTCACGTGGCGCCAGGATCAGCCACACCGGCAGCACCGCGGCGACGAAACCGTAGCCGATCAGCATCCAGGTGATCTGGATCCCGGTGAAGGTGAAGGCCTTGGCCCAGACCGGGTCAGCGGCAATCTGCCCGCCCAGCCAGATCGAACCCAGCAGCAGCAACACGCCAAGGATAGAAATTTCACCGATGCGGCCCGGGCGGATGTAGCGCATGTAGATGCCCATGAACATCGCGATCGGGATGGTCGCCATCACCGTGAAGATACCCCACGGGCTCTCGGCCAGGGCCTTGACCACGATCAGCGCCAGCACCGCGAGGATGATGATCATGATCAGGAAGCAGCCGAACAGCGCGATGGTCCCGGGAATGCGGCCCATCTCTTCGCGAACCATATCTCCCAGGGAACGGCCGTTGCGACGGGTGGACAGGAACAGGACCATGAAGTCCTGCACCGCACCGGCCAGCACCACGCCGGCAATCAGCCACAAGGTGCCAGGCAGGTAGCCCATTTGCGCCGCCAATACCGGACCGACCAACGGGCCTGCACCGGCAATCGCCGCAAAGTGGTGACCGAAAAGGATGTGTTTGTTGGTCGGCACATAGTCCAGACCGTCGTTGTTGACCACTGCGGGGGTGGCCCGCCGAGGATCGAGCTGCATCACATTGTTAGCGATGAACAGACTGTAGTAACGGTAAGCAACCAGATAAATGGCCACAGCGGCGACCACGATCCACAAGGCGTTTATCGCCTCGCCGCGGCGCAAGGCCACTACGCCCAGGGCGCACGCTCCTACGATTGCCAGCACCAGCCAGGGTAAGTGGCGTAGCAG
Source organism: Pseudomonas sp. FG86 (assembly GCF_057808775.1). Lineage (NCBI taxonomy): Bacteria > Pseudomonadati > Pseudomonadota > Gammaproteobacteria > Pseudomonadales > Pseudomonadaceae > Pseudomonas > Pseudomonas sp. FG86. The sequence goes on from NZ_JBMDIS010000034.1 coordinate 10,932, forward strand.
GCTATTATTATTTTTCATTTTTATATTCCAGCCAGGGTGGACAGAAAGGACAGCCACCCGGAGTTTAGCGCTACTGGCCTTAAAGGCCACCCCCCTACGTTGGTCTAGAGCCTTCCCAAGGCAAAAAAGCAGAAAAAACAGCCCAGTGATGGCGTACGGCTACAATCCTTCTATCCACAGAGGGTTTCACCATGACCGAGCAAGCGTCTGATCGCCGCCGTTTTCGCCGGATCGCCTTTGATGCCAAGACCAAACTTCAGCAAAACGGCCAGGAATGGCCGGTGCAATTGGTGGATCTGTCGCTAAAGGGCCTGTTGGCGCAACGGCCTGAAGATTGGAAGGGAAATATAAAGCTGCCGTTCACCGTCGACATACGCCTGGATCCCGAGGCTCATATAAAGATGCAAGTAGAACTGACCCACGAAGCAAATGGCCAACTGGGATTTGTGTGCACAAACATCGACCTGGACTCGATCAAACACTTGCGGCGGCTGATCGAGCTGAACCTGGGCGACCAGGAAGAACTTGAGCGGGAGCTGGGCGCGTTGCTGGAAGTGTGATGGCTCAGGGAAACGCCGTACGTGCGGGAAATGCGCTTTCCATGTCCCAGTAGCCCTTTTTCTGACTTGAGGCACCGTGCCACTGTCCGTCAACAAACCGATAAGTCTGATAACGCGTGGCAAAGTCATCCTCACCGTCGCCATCCATGAAGGACGACACCTGCAGCAGCTCATCCGCGCCGCCACTGGCTGGCGTCGCTATCATCCACGCAGCCTTGCTCGTCTGTGCCAGGGTCAGCGCCTGGACTTTGCCGTCGGTGCCCTGGTAACTCAGCGGTTTGAGTTGCTGTTTGTCAGGCAGCAACAGTTGCGTGGCAGGCCCGCTGTAACTGCCCATGGGGGCGGTCTGATCGATGGTCAAAAAATACACAGGTTCGGGCAGCCCTTTGAGCGGGGCTTTCTCGACCTGGGCCAACGGGTAGCCGAGGTCTTCGTGAGCTATCACCTCGCCAGAGGCTGATACCAACCGCACCTGGGCTTCGCGCAGCGGGCTGTCGACCAAATCGCCAGGCTCGTCGAACGAGTCTTCATCCAACCCATTGCCCCAACTGTCGCTGTGCAGTTGGGCGCTGATGCGCTGGTCTTCCAGCACCTGCAGCACACTGCCGTTGGGTGTCACCAGCTTCTGCGCCAGCCGATAACCGGCTGGCAGCTCAGCCCACGCCATGGCGGACGAGCCGGCCAAAGCGATAAACAGGGCGAGCGCGCCCCAGCGATTCGATCGTTGCATGGCGTCCATCCCTGAGTTATTCGAAAAGTGCATCCAATGCCTGTTCCAGGCGCGTTACCCCGATCACCTGCAACCCTGGCGGCGCTTCCTTTGGCGCATTGCCCTTCGGCACAATCGCGCGTTTGAAGCCGTGCTTGGCGGCTTCCTTGAGGCGCTCCTGGCCACTGGGCACCGGGCGCACTTCGCCCGACAGGCCGACTTCGCCAAACACCAGCAAGTCATGGGGCAGCGGCCGGTTGCGCAGGCTGGACATCACCGCCGCCATCAACGCCAGGTCGGATGCGGTTTCCAGCACCTTGACCCCGCCCACCACGTTGAGGAACACGTCTTGGTCATGGGTCGGAATGCCACCATGGCGGTGCAATACCGCCAGCAACATCGCCAGGCGGTTCTGATCCAGGCCCAGGGTGACTCGACGCGGGTTGGCCAAATGGCTGTCATCCACCAGCGCCTGGACTTCCACCAGCATCGGCCGAGTGCCTTCCCACGTCGCCATCACCACACTGCCGGGGACTTCTTCCTGGGCACGGGTGAGAAAAATCGCCGATGGATTGGAGACTTCTTTCAGCCCCCGGTCGGTCATGGCGAACACACCCAGCTCGTTCACCGCGCCAAAGCGGTTCTTCACCGCGCGCAGCAAACGCAGGCGGCCATCGGATTCGCCTTCGAAATACAGCACGGTGTCGACCATATGCTCCAGCACGCGTGGCCCGGCCAATGCACCTTCCTTGGTCACGTGGCCAACCAGGAAGATCGCCGTGCCACTCTGCTTGGCATAACGCACCAGCAGCGCCGCACTTTCGCGCACCTGGGACACGCCACCCGGCGCCGATTGCAGTTGTTCGGTGAAAATCGTCTGGATCGAGTCGATCACCATGACCTTGGGTTTTTCGATGCGGGCCGTGGCGATGATGCTTTCGATGCAGGTTTCCGTCATGACCCGCAGTTGATCCTGGGGCAGGCCCAAGCGACGGGCGCGCATGGCCACTTGCTGCTGGGATTCTTCACCCGTGACGTACAACGCCGGCATGCGGCTGGCGATGCTGCACAGGGTTTGCAGCAGGATCGTCGACTTACCGATGCCCGGGTCGCCGCCGATCAGCACCACCGAACCATCCACCAGGCCGCCGCCGAGCACACGGTCCAGCTCGCCGGACGCGGTGGAGAAGCGCGGAATCTCTTCGACACTGACTTCAGCCAGGGTCTTGATCTGCGCCTGTTGCCCGGTCCAGCCGGCGCGGCCGGTAGGGGCCGAGGCGCCGCCGCTTTCGATCATGGTTTCCGTGAGGGTATTCCACGCACCGCACTCGGTGCATTGGCCGGCCCACTTGGGAAAGGTCGCGCCGCACTCCGTGCAGCCGTACATGCGCTTGGCCTTTGCCATTCGAGAACCTCCAACCGAAAAACCGCGATGATAGCTCAGCGCGACGCCGGGGTCCGGATTTCACCGCTGGCCAAGCGTGAAGCACTGTTGCCGACCGGGTCTTCGGCGTTGAGATCGGCGCCCTTGGCTTTGAGTTCGTCGAGCAATTCGATCCGTTTGAACAGGCCGGCGTACATGGCTGCCGTCTGCCCGGCGCCGTTACGTTGGTCGGGGTTGCAGTCGGTGGCCAGTAGGCGCTGGGCGATTTTCAGTTCCCCCTTGAAGATCGCGCCCATCAACGCGGTGTTGCCGCGTTTGTCCTGCACACAGGCATCGGCGCCGGCGGCGAGCAAGCGCTCCACGTAGGCGCTCTCGCCGTGGTAGGCGGCGAGGATCAGCGCGGTGTAGCCCTTGTCGTCCTGGGTGTTGAGGGGGAAACCGGCGTCGATAAAGGTGTTGAGCATGTCGAGGTCGCCACGGCGGGCAGCGTCGAAGTAATAATCCTGAAGTTGCGCCTTGAGCGCGACCGGGTCGGGCGACTCGGCATGGGCGACAAAGGCCAGCATGGCCATCAGTAAGCCGATAGAAATACGCATGGGTGCTCTCCTGCCAGAGGTCGACGCCCACGAGGACGTCGACCGAAACCAACGTCAGTCAGTGAGTTTTTCGGCCAGCGCCTTCACGCGAGCCAGGTCGCCCTTGGCAACCTTGGCCACGCCGGTACCGTATTCCGGGTCGGCTTTGTAGAGGAACGACAAGATGATGTGCTTGCTCTCGTCGTCGGTAGTGGCCAGGGAGCCGCCGAAGTTGTCGATCAAGTCCTGGCGCTCTTTCTTGCTGTAAGAGCGATACAGATCGCCGGCCTGCTTGAAGTTCTGCTCGCGCTGGATCTTCGCCTGCTGGGTGCTGCCCGACAGTGCCGTCTGGCTGTAGCGCGCGGTTTGTGGCTCTTCACGGTTTTCCAGGCGGCTTGGCTGGTAGTTCACGCCGCTGGTGGTCTTGCCGAAGTTCAGCGCGCCGTCCTGATTACCGTTGTTGACGGTGACCCGTGGGGCGTTGATCGGCAATTGCAGCGCATTGGCGCCCAGGCGATACATTTGCGTGTCCGCATACGAGAACACCCGACCTTGCAGCAAGCGGTCTTCCGACGGTTCGATGCCCGGTACCAGGTTGGCCGGGGCCATGGCGACTTGCTCGGTTTCCTGGAAGACATTCGCCGGGTTGCGGTTCAGTACCATCTGCCCGACTTTACGCTCGGGCACATTCGGCCAGATCTTGGTGGCGTCCAGTGGGTCGAAATCAAACTTGGCCAACTCTTCCGGCTTGAGTACCTGCACATACAGGTCCCACTTGGGGAAGTCGCCCTTATTGATGTGGGTAACCAAGTCATTGGTCATATGACTGTAGTCACGTCCCTGCACCTCGGTAACTTGCTTGGGATCGAGGTTCTTAATGCCCTGCAGGCTCTTCCAGTGGAACTTGACGTAGTGCACTTCGCCCTTGGCGTTAATCAACTTGTAGGCATGTACGCCATTGCCATCCATTTCCCGATAACTTGCCGGGGTACCGGAGTCGGAATACAACTCGGTGAGTGTACGAGTGGCCTCGGGAACATGGGAGAAGAAGTCGAAACGACGGGAGTCATCGTCCAGGTTAGTGCGTGGGTCCGGCTTGAAGGCGTGGACCATGTCGGGGAACTTGATGGCGTCGCGAATAAAGAACGTCGGGAAGTTGTTGCCCACCAGGTCCCAGTTGCCATCAGCGGTGTAGAACTTGGTGGCGAAACCGCGCGGGTCACGCAAGGTTTCCGGGGAGTGGTTGCCGTGCACCACGGCCGAGAAGCGCACGAACACCGGGGTGGCTTCGCCTGCCGCAAAGACCTTGGCCTTGCTCAGGTCGCTGAGGGTGTCGGTGACGGTAAACGTGCCGTGGGCACCAGTGCCACGGGCATGCACCACACGCTCAGGGATGCGTTCACGATCGAAACGCTGCAGCTTCTGGATCAGTTGCACGTCTTGCAGCAGCACTGGGCCATTGGCACCCGCGGTTTGCGAGTTCTGGTTGTCGCCGACGGCAGCGCCGTTATCGCGGGTCAGGTTGGCGGCTTGCACAGAAAGGGAAAGCAGGCTGGCGGTCGCCAGTACCACTGCATGTCGCGCCAGGCCTGGGCCGCGCTTAATGGGGTTCTTCATCGAGGTTTCCTCTGGTTTTTTTAGCGCACATTCAGTTGTGCTTGCCAGAGGCTAGTGACCCGCGAGTCAGAAGATAAATAGAAAAACACCACTAGGGCGATTAAGAAAATAATGTGGTAAGCCACTGAAATGGCGCGTATTTCGCGCGCGATTGGTGGCACTTTGCAAACTATTTGCGTTTTAATGTGTCGATAAAAACCAAGAGTGTGAACAGTTGTGTCAGGCAAGCCCTCCACGACTGACTTACACTGAGCAGCACCCTTCTAATCTGTAACAAGGAATAACCTATGGGCGTGATCAGTGAGTTCAAGGCCTTCGCGGTCAAAGGTAATGTGGTCGACATGGCCGTCGGTATCATCATCGGCGCCGCCTTCGGCAAAATTGTTTCCTCGTTCGTAGGCGACGTGGTGATGCCGCCCATTGGTCTGTTGATCGGTGGCGTAGACTTCGGCGACCTGGCGATAACGCTCAAAGCCGCGCAGGGTGACGTGCCCGCGGTTGTGCTGGCGTACGGCAAGTTCATCCAGAGCGTGATCGACTTTGTGATCGTCGCGTTTGCGATCTTCATGGGTGTGAAGGCCATCAACCGCCTCAAGCGCGAAGAAGCCGTGGCGCCGAGCCTGCCACCGACGCCAACCAAAGAAGAAGTGTTGCTGGGTGAGATCCGTGATCTGCTCAAGGCACAGAACGACAAGCCGCTGTAACCCCATCGACTTGCAGAAAGGCGCCTCGAGGGGCGCCTTTTTTGTTACCAGTAATTCTCCACGGCCACCTGGCCAGGGCGCCGGGACAGGCTCAATTGCATGTCGCGCTGTTTGAGCAATTGGCGGGTGTCGTCGATCATCTGGGGGTTGCCGCAAATCATCACGCGCGAATGCTCCGGGCTCAGCTCGACGCCGGCCGCGCGCTCCAACTCGCCATTCTCGATCAAGGTGGTGATACGCCCATTCAACGCGCCCGGATGCTGCTCACGCGTGACGAGCGGCAGGTAGGTCAGTTTGTGCGCATATTCAGCCAGGTACTCGCGCTCGCCCAAGCCCTGGATAAGAGACTGATAGGCCAGCTCCCTGGCTTCCCGCGCGCTGTACACCAGGATGATGCGCTCGAATTTTTCCCACACCTCGAAGTCCTGCAGGATCGACAGGAACGGCGCCACCCCGGTGCCAGTGCCCAGCAGCCAAAGGTCGCGGCCATCGACGAAACGGTTCAGGGTGAGGAACCCCGTAGCCTGGCGCTCGACCAACAGCGTGTCGCCCACACGCAGGCGACTCAGTTCGCTGGTGAACTCGCCGCCGGGCACAACAATCGAGAAAAAATCCAAGTGCTCATCGAACGGTGAAGACACCACAGAGTAAGCGCGCCATACGGTGCTGCCATCCGCCTTGGTGACCCCCAGGCGCACGAACTGGCCGGCGACAAACCGAAAGCCGGGGTCGCGGGTGGTCCGCAAGGTGAAGAGGCTGGGGGTCAGCGATTGCACGTCGAGCAAGGTCTGGCGGGTAAATTTCTCAGCACTGGCCGTCATGGGGAACTCCGTTCTACAGGTGCCCTAGTGTCCCTCAAAGTCACGCGCGGAAACACCTGCAGTCGGTAGTGACATCCTGAATGCCCCTTGGGGGACCAAAGCTAATGGCACTTTAATTGCTCGTCTAATTATTTCGCTATAACACAACACCGCGCCATTACATTGAAGCGCGGCCCATTTGTTAGTTGGGTGTTACAGGTAGTGCACTGCCCTCGTGAAATGGAAGGGGCAACCTCCATCGAACGCTTGATGGCAAATTAATATTACTGCTGAAACTATCTTTCCCCTCTCCCTACCAAGAAAGAAATTTCCGAGATTGATGTAGATCATGCCCTACACTCATTTGCGTGCAGCACTGGGCTCAGGATGTACCCATGCCGCCGACACGTTATGGAGAGTTACCAATGGTTAACTGGCGAAATACACGGATTCCCAAACTGGAAGGCGAGGACAAGATCACCAGCGTATTTGAAATGGTTATCAACAGAACCCTTGAACTCGGCTTCCAATTCTGTTCCTTCACCATGAGTTCTCAACTACCGACAAACCCAACCAAACCGATTCATCTCAACAACTATTCGAATGAATGGAACCTGCAGTATGACCAGGCCCACTACTTCGAAGTAGACCCGGTCGTCAACCATTGCAAACATTGCGTATTACCCATTGTCAGGGAGGAAAAACTCTTCACCGCCGTACCAAGCCTGTGGGAACTGGCCCGGTCACAGGGTGTGCATTTGGGCTGGACCCAATCGGTCCACGACTTCCAGGGTGTATTCAGCATGCTGTCCCTGGGACGCCGCGAGGGCGCAGTCAGCCCGGAAGAACTGTATGAAAAGGCCGGCCATGTCTTGTGGCTCTGTCATGCGATGCACGCGGTTGTCGCGCAAAAATTCGCCGACAACCCAAGCATCACCCCACCCTGCAAATTGACCGATCGGGAAACGGAAGTCCTCAGATGGTCGGCGTTGGGCAAGACCGCCGCCGACATTGCCGGCATCCTCTGCCTGTCGGAGCGTACGGTGGGTTTTCATATCAGCAGTACGTTCAAGAAACTGGGGGTCAATAATAAGATTGCCGCTGTACTGAGGGCATCAAAAGCCGGGCTGTTTTAACCGCCCCGGAAACGCTGCATGTAATCCTTGCAAAAAATAAGTAACATTTACGACCAACTCTGAGTGTTGATGCCGCCGCCAAGGCGCCGCCTCGCAGTTCACTCAGACGGTTCGACCAGCGCGCCTCACGCCCCCTGCCGAACACCCATCGATTACCCAGAGCCTCCCCTGCCATGCCCCTGCTCGACAGTCCGTTCGCCCAGCTCGATCTGATCCGCCAGCCAGAGCAACACAATGATCCGCTGCAAGCCTTCGACGCCGCCGACGAGTACCTGCTCAGTCACTTGGCCGGGCAACAGCCCGGCGCAACGACCCGCGTGCTGGTCCTCAACGACAGTTTTGGCGCCCTGGCGGCCAGCCTCGAAGGCCGGGTGCAGGTGACGTCCAGCGGTGATTCGTTCCTTGCCGCCCAGGGCCTGGAGAAAAACCTGGTGCGCAACGGCAAGGCGTTCGATGCGGTGAGTTTTGTACCGGCCAGCCAGGTGCCCATCGGGCTGTTCGACCGCGTGCTGATACGCGTGCCGAAAACCCTGGCCTTGCTGGAAGAACAGCTGATTCGCCTGCAAGGCCAACTGGCCCCGGGCGCCGAAGTGGTCGCGGGGGCGATGATCAAGCATCTGCCACGGGCCGCCGGTGAGTTGCTGGAACGCTATATCGGACCGATGCACGCTTCACTCGCGGTAAAAAAGGCACGTTTGCTGATCGCAACATTGGCAGACCGCCCGGCAGCGGTGTCGCCCTACCCGACACGCTATACCCTGGAAACACCGCCCATCGAGCTGCTCAACCATGCCAACGTGTTCTGCCGCGAAGGACTGGACATCGGCACCCGTGCGTTCCTGCCCCACTTGCCCAAGGGCCTGGGCAGCGCGCGCGTCGCGGACCTTGGATGCGGCAACGGCGTATTGGCGATTGCCAGCGCCCTGCAAAACCCGCAGGCGCAGTACACCCTGGTGGACGAGTCCTACATGGCCGTGCAATCAGCCGCCGAGAATTGGCAAGCGGCCCTCGGCGCACGCGCGGTGAGCGTCCACGCCGGCGACGGCCTGGCAGGCCAGGAGCCAGAGTCCCTCGACGTGGTGCTGTGCAACCCGCCGTTCCACCAGCAACAGGTGGTCGGCGACTTCCTCGCCTGGCGCATGTTCCAACAAGCGCGCGAAGCCTTGGTGGCAGGCGGCGCCCTCTATATCGTCGGCAACCGCCATCTGGGCTATCACAGCAAGTTGGCGCGGCTGTTCCGAGGCGTCGAGCAAGTCGCCGCCACACCAAAGTTCGTGATCCTCAAAGCGCGCAAATAAAAAAAGACCCCGTCCCTCCAAAAAGGGAACAGGGTCAAAAAACCGTGCCGCAAGGCAACGGGATGGGATGTCAGTGAGTGGTCAGGCCGGCCGCGCTCATGAACATGCGCATCAGGCTGGCCACGATGAACAGGGCCAGCACGCTGGCGCTCCAGATCATCGCCAACCACCCCAGGCGCCGCCACAACGGCTGTTTCTCGGCCTGTTCAATCTCGTGCAACGAAGGTTTGCCAGACATGGAACGACCCTCCTAGTGATAGCCGTCTTCGTGGGTGACCTTGCCGCGGAACACGTAGTAGCTCCAGAAGGTGTAGCCCAGGATGAACGGAATGATGAACAGCGTCCCCACCAGCATGAAGCCCTGGCTTTGCGGCGGTGCAGCCGCATCCCAGATCGATACCGAGGGTGGGATGATATTTGGCCACAGGCTGATCCCAAGGCCACTGTAGCCGAGGAAGATCAGCACCAGCGTCAGCAGGAACGGCGTGTAGTGCGCATTACGCGCCACCGCGCGGATCAACCCGTACATGGTCACCAGCACCAGGATCGGCACCGGCAGGAACCAGAACAGGTTCGGCAGGGTGAACCAGCGCGAGGCGATTTCCGGGTGCGACAGCGGGGTCCAGATACTCACGATACCAATCACCGCCAGCACCACAAAGGCCAATGGCCGCGCCAGGTTGTGCATCTTCTCCTGCAACGGGCCTTCGGTTTTCATGATCAGCCAGGTGCAGCCGAGCAACGCATAGGCCACGATCAGCGCCACCCCGCAGAACATCGTGAACGGCGTGAGCCAGTCCAGCGAGCCGCCGGCAAATTGGCGATTGACCACCGGGATGCCGTCGATAAACGCCCCCAGCGCCACGCCCTGGAAGAAGGTCGCCGCCAGTGAGCCGCCGATAAACGCCTTGTCCCACAGGTGACGCTTGTGGTCCTTGGCCTTGAAGCGAAACTCGAAGGCCACGCCGCGAAAGATCAGCCCGATCAGCATCAGCATCAACGGCAGGTACAAGGCCGACAGCACCACCGAGTAGGCCAGCGGGAAGGCGCCGAACAACGCCGCGCCCCCCAGCACCAGCCAGGTTTCGTTACCGTCCCAGACCGGGGCCACGGTGTTCATCATCACGTCACGGTCGGTCTTGCCCGGAATAAACGGGAAGAGGATACCGATGCCCAGGTCGAAGCCGTCCATGACCACGTACATCATGATGCCGAAGATGATGATCACGGCCCAGATCAGCGGAAGATCAATACCCATCTCAATTCCCCTTGTGCTGGATGTGGGCGTGGTCGTCATCGCCGCCATCGTCGGCGGCGGACAACGGACGGGCCGGTGTGCGTTTCTGGCCAGGGCCACCGTGGGTCGGCTCCGTGCTTTCGTGGGTCACAGGGCCTTTGCGTACCAGGCGCATCATGTAGCCCAGGCCTGCGCCAAACAGCGCGAAGTACACCACCACGAACAACACCAGGGTGATGGTCATCTGCGCCAGGCTGTGCCCGGAAGAAGCATCCGCCGTGCGCATCAACCCGTAGACCACCCACGGCTGGCGACCGATTTCGGTGGTGAACCAGCCCGCGAGAATCGCGATCAGGCCAGACGGCCCCATCCACAGGGCCAGGTACAGGAACGGCCTGAAGGTGTACATCTTGCCGCCCCGGCGCAGCCAGAGACTGAACAGCCCGGTGAAGATCATCAGGAAGCCCAGGCCGACCATGACCCGGAACGACCAGAACACGATGGTCGAGTTGGGGCGGTCTTCAGGCGCAAACTCCTTGAGCGCCGGCACCTGTTTGTCCAGGGAGTGGGTCAGGATCAGGCTGCCCAGGTAGGGAATTTCCACCGCGTATTTGGTTTTTTCGGCTTTCATGTCCGGCCAGCCAAACAGGATCAACGGCGTCGGCTCATTGCCGATATTTTCCCAGTGGCCTTCAATCGCGGCGATTTTCGCCGGCTGATGCTTGAGCGTGTTGAGGCCGTGGAAGTCACCGATCACCGCCTGGATAGGCGCCACGATCAGGGCCATCCACATCGCCATCGACAACATGGTGCGGATCGCGGGAGTATCCTTGCCACGCAACAAATGCCAGGCCGCCGAGGAGCCGACGAAGAAGGCCGTGGCGACAAACGCGGCCGTGGCCATGTGCATCAGGCGGTAGGGGAACGACGGGTTGAAGATCACCGCCAGCCAGTCGGTGGGAATCACCCGGCCGTCGATGATTTCAAAGCCCTGGGGCGTCTGCATCCAGCTGTTGGACGCCAGGATCCAGAAGGTGGAGATCAACGTACCGACCGCCACCATCACCGTGGCAAAGAAGTGCAGCTTGCGCCCCACCTTGTTCCAGCCGAACAGCATCACCCCGAGGAAACCGGCCTCGAGGAAGAAGGCCGTGAGCACTTCGTACGTGAGCAGCGGCCCGGTGACGGAGCCGGCGAAGTCCGAGAAGCGGCTCCAGTTGGTGCCGAACTGGTAAGCCATGACCAAGCCGGAGACCACGCCCATGCCGAAGTTGACGGCAAAGACCTTTGACCAGAAGTGGTAGAGGTCACGGTAGGTGTCGTTATGGGTCTTGAGCCACAGACCTTCCAGCACCGCAAGGTAACTGGCCAGGCCGATGGTGATCGCCGGGAACAGGATGTGGAACGAGATGGTGAACGCAAATTGAATTCGGGCGAGATCTAGCGCCTCCAAACCGAACATAAGTCTTCCTCTGTCAGGTAATACCGAATGCTGGCTGGAGGCCGCATCCACTGCCCCCACGGATATGGAGTGTGGCGAATTTCAATTCGTTTCTTTTTTCACCAGCCACGCAGGGATTCTGGCCTTGCGGCCGCCAGAACAAATTCTGAAATGACTTTGATCTGGATCAATCACAGTCAAAAGAGTAGTCCCATTTTCGCGGTTGGCCTGTGTGGTCTTTTGCCGCGTGACAGCTTGCCTCAGCCTTCTTCTCGCAACTAATTGTTACAGCTTGATGCTAATCTCACCCTTCCCTCCGGCCTTGACCAGAATTTCCGATGCCCAGTGAACCCGCGTTGCTGTTACGTCACCACCGCCCTTTCATCGCGTTCTGGCTGGCGCGGATCTTCACCGCCAGCGGCTTCCAGATGCTTACCGTGGCCATCGGCTGGAACCTCTACCAACTGACCGGCAACGTACTCGACCTGGGCCTGGTCGGCCTGGTGGAATTCGTCCCACGCGTGCTGTTCATGCTGCACACCGGGCATGTGGCCGACCGCTATGAGCGGCGTAAAGTCGCGGCCATCTGCCAGACCGTGCAGGCGCTGATCGCCTTGTCCCTGGCCATCGGAGGCCTGACTGGCAACGTAACCCGCGAGATGATCTTTATCCTCGCCTTCGTGCTGGGGGCCGCGCGGTCCTTCGAGATGCCCACCACCCAGGCGCTGCTGCCGAGCATCGTGCCCAGCGCGCTGTTTCCGCGCGCCGTGGCTTCGTCACAATCGGCCCAGCAACTGGCGACTATCGTCGCGCCGGCCCTCGGTGGGTTGCTCTACGCCTTTGGCAGCGTGTGGGTGTATGGCCCGACCGTGGTGCTGTACCTGATTGCCTGCGTCTTGACCCTCAACCTGCCCGCCCGCCAGACCCCGCTCAACACAGGCAAGGCGACCTTGGACTCGCTGCTCGCCGGCATCCGCTTTATCCGCAGCCGCCCGGACATCCTCGGCGCGATCTCCCTCGACCTGTTCGCCGTGCTGCTCGGCGGCGCCACCGCGTTGCTGCCGGTGTTCGCCAAGGACATCCTGCTGACCGGCGCCTGGGGCCTGGGCCTGCTACGCTCGGCCCCCGCTGTCGGTGCCTTGCTGATGTCGCTGTGGTTGGCACGGTTTGCGGTGGACCGGCAGGTCGGCCGGGTCATGTTTACCGCCGTCGGGGTGTTCGGCGTGGCGACCATTGCCTTCGGCCTCTCCACTTCGTTCTGGTTTTCCCTGGCCGTGCTGGTGGTGCTGGGCGCGGCGGACATGATCAGCATGGTGATCCGCGCCTCCTTTGTGCAACTGGAAACCCCGGATGAAATGCGCGGGCGGGTCAGTGCGGTCAATGGCCTGTTTATTGGCGCCTCGAATCAATTGGGCGAGTTCGAATCCGGGATTACCGCCCACTGGTTCGGCACTGTGCCGGCGGTGGTGATGGGCGGTATCGGCACGTTGGTGGTGACGGGGGTGTGGATCAAACTGTTCCCGACCCTGGCCAATCGCGACCGTATGCATGTGCCGGTGGAGGAGCCCGCTCAAAAAACTACCGCATAACCCATGTGGGAGGGGGCATGGGTAGGTACACGACGTTGGCTCAATACTGAGCACCCGATAGACAGGGCAGTTGTGGGTGATTTGTCAGGGGCTGAACAGTCGTGCAGATACCCATGGCTGCCGGGGGCAAGCCCCCTGCCACATCTGGATCGCCATGGGTTTGAAAGAACCGCGTTAGAGCACCTTATCCAGGGTGATCGGAAACTCCCGCACCCGCTTGCCGGTGGCGTGATAAATCGCATTGGCCACTGCCGCCGCCACTCCGACAATGCCAATCTCGCCCACGCCCTTGGACCCGAGGGCGTTGACGATCTCGTCGTGCTCTTCGACAAACAGCACGTCAATCTCGCCAATATCGGCATTCACCGGGATGTGGTACTCCGCCAGGCTGTGGTTCATGCCGCGCCCCAGTTGATGGTCGACCTGGGTCTCTTCATGCAGGGCCATGCCGATGCCCCATACCACCCCGCCGAGGATCTGGCTGCGCGCCATCTTCGGATTGACCACACGCCCAGCGGCAATCGCGCTGACGACACGGCTGACCTTGATCGTGCCCAGGTCCTCATCCACACGCACTTCAACGAACACCGCTGAATGGGTGGCGGTAGCGTAGGCCTCACGTTTTTTATCCGGTTCGCTGTCGACCTGCACCTCCAATGCATCTTCGCCGCTGTCCTTGACCAACTGCGCCAACGTCACACTCACGTCACCGGTATGCAACTGGCCGTCTTCAAAGCGTACGGATTCGGCCTCCTTGAATACCGGGTAAGTCTGCCGGGCAATGCTCAGCAACTTGCTCGTCAACGCTTCGCAGGCCTGCTGCACGGCGGTGCCGACGGACGAGACGGTAAACGAGCCGCCCTGCAATGGCGCGGTGGGTAACGAAGAGTCGCCGAGCAGAAAACGCACATCCTCCACCGCCACACCGCTGGCCTGCGCCGCGATCTGGGTCATCACCGTGTAAGTCCCGGTGCCGATATCGGTGGTGGCACTGCTCACGGTCAGCTTGCCATCGGCGTCGATCCGCGCCTTGGCGCTGGCCTTCATCTGCATGGCTTCCCATACCCCGCCGGCCATGCCCCAGCCGATCAATTGACGGCCGTCGCGCATGCTGCGCGGTTCCGGGTTGCGCTCGCGCCAGCCGAAGCGCTCGGCGCCGTCGCGGTAGCACTCGCGCAGGGCTTTGCTCGACCAGGGTTTGTCTTCGTTCTGGTTGCGCTCGGCGTAGTTGATCAAGCGCAGTTGCACCGGGTCCATGCCTAAGGCGCAGGCGAGTTCGTCCATGGCGCACTCCAGGCCGATCACGCCGAGGGCAGCGCCCGGTGCGCGCATGTCCAAGGGGGTGAACACGTCCAGGGGCACCAATTGGTAGGTCAGTTGGACGTTGTCGCAGTGGTAGAGCATGCCGCTCCACTCCACCACATGCTCGCTGAAGTCCTCGAAGCGCGAGGTCTGGCCAATCGCGGTGTGCCCCAGGGCCAGCAGGCGACCGTTGGCCGCGGCGCCCATCTGCAAACGCTGCAAGGTGCGCGGGCGGTAACCGAAGGTGAACATCTGTTGCCGGGTCAGGGTGACACGCACCGAACGCTTGAGCGCCAGGGACGCCATCACCGCCAACGGCAATTGGTATTGCGGGCGCAGGCCCGAGCCGAAAGCGCCGCCGACGAAGGCGGCAAAGATGCGCACCTGGCTTTTATCCAAGCCGAACACTTTTTGCACATAGGCTTGGCAGTTCTGCGGCCCCTGGGTCTTGTCATGGATATGCAGGGTGCCATCCGGCTGATACAGCACGGTACTGGCGTGGGGCTCCATGGGGTTGTGGTGTTCGATGGGAGTGCTGTAGTGCAGGTCGAGGCTGACGGCGGCGGCGCTCCATTGGGCCTGAAAGTTGCCGCGCGGCTCGGGCGGGGTCTGCGGCGAAGGATAAGCGTGTTCCTGCCGGGCCAGCAGGTCGGTGTCGAAGGGTTCGGTTTCGTACTCGATTTCGACCAGGGAACCGGCATGCCGCGCCAGTTCCAGGTTGTCGGCGATCACCAGGGCCAGGGGCTGGCCGTTGTAGAGCACGCGGTCGTTGTACAGCGGGCGAAACGGCGAGCCATCCGCCGCGTCGGCATCGGCGAAGGCGTCATCGTAGCTGGCGATTGTCGGCCGGTTGAGGTGATCGAGCACCCTGACCACGCCCGGCAGCGCCAGGGCTTTGGTCGCATCGATCTTGATGACGCGCCCTTTGGCGATGGTGCTGGAGACCACGCTGCCATGAAGCAGGCCGTCCTCGGGAAACTCACCGGCATATCGTGCCTGGCCGGTGACTTTGAGCAGACCGTCGACACGGTCCAGGGGTTTGCCGATAGCCGTCATGGGCGTTCTCCTGCGACAGCGGCATCACTCAGTGCGCGAATGATTGCGCGGCGCGCCAGTTTGATCTTGAAGCCGTTGTGTTGCAGCGGCTCGGCGTCTTGCAGCAAAGCGTCGGCAGCGTTGCTGAAGGTTTCGCGGCTGACCGCCTGGCCGATCAGCGCGGTTTCCACCGCGCGATCACGCCAGGGTTTATGGGCCACGCCGCCCAGGGCCAGGCGGGCGTCGACGATGCGATCGCCGTCCAGTTCCAAGGCCGCAGCGACGGAGACCAGGGCAAAGGCGTACGACGCGCGGTCGCGAATTTTCAGGTAGTGGCTGTGGCGTGCCAGGTGGTCGGCGGGCAACTCGATAGCGGTGATCAGTTCATCGTCGGCCAGCAGGTGGTCGCGCTGCGGCGTATCGCCGGGCAAACGATGGAAGTCGGCAAACTCGATGACGCGTGCGCCGCCGCGCCCTTGCACATGCACCCGCGCCGCCAGGGCGGCGAGGGCCACGCACATGTCCGACGGATGGGTGGCCACGCATTGCTCGCTGGCACCGAGGATCGCATGGATGCGGTTCAACCCGGTGCGCGCCGGGCAACCGCTGCCAGGCAGTCGTTTATTGCAGGGCACGGCGGCGTCATAGAAGTAGTAGCAACGGGTGCGCTGCAACAGGTTGCCGCCGGTGCTGGCCATATTGCGCAATTGCGGCGAAGCGCCGGCGAGGATGGCCTGGGACAGCAGCGGGTAGCGCTGCTCGATCAAAGGGTGCCAGGCCAGGTCGGCATTGCTGACCAGCGCACCGATCCGCACGCCACCCTCGGCCGTTTCTTCAACCGCGTGCAGCGGCAGCCCGGTGATATCGATCAGGTGCTCGGGCCGGCTGATGTTTTCTTTCATCAGGTCGAGCAGGTTGGTACCACCGGCAATAAAGCGCGACGCCGCGCTGCTCAGGTGCACCGCCTCATGCACATCGGCCGGCTTGCTGTAGTGGAAGGGATTCATCGCTGACCTCCCCGGGCACGACAGGCCGGCAGTGCCTCTTCGATGGCTGCGCGGATGTTGGTATAGGCGCCGCAGCGGCACAGGTTGCCGCTCATCAGCTCCTGGATCTGCGCGCTGTCATGGGCGCGGCCTTCATTGGCCAGGCCAACCGCGGAACAAATCTGGCCAGGGGTGCAGTAACCGCACTGGAAGGCATCGTGGGTGATAAAGGCTTGCTGCATCGGGTGCAGTTGCTCCCCGTCGGCCAGGCCCTCGATGGTGGTCAGCTCGGCGCCGTCGCACATCACGGCCAGGGTCAGGCAGGCGTTGACGCGCTTGCCGTCGCGCAACACCGTGCAGGCGCCGCATTGGCCGTGGTCGCAGCCTTTTTTGCTGCCGACCAGGTCCAGTTGTTCGCGCAGCAGGTCCAGCAGCGTGGTCCAGGGCAACACGTCCAGTTGGCGAGCCTGGCCGTTCAGGGTCAAGCGTATCGAGTGGGCGACGAACGGTTGGGTCGCCGCGCCATTGGGGGTCGCGCTCATAAACACCTCACGGGTTGGTGGACATCCGCGGCGTTCAGGAAAGTCGCCGTCTCAGGGGTACGACTTCCCGGGGTTTTGAGCGTTCAAGCTGATTGATCAGAGGATATTGAGCTGTGTCTTCAAGGTGTTCTGCGGGCCGTTGATCGAGGAATTGCTGTATTCGAACCAGCCTTGGGCTTCGACATTCAGGTCAAATACATAGATGTAGCCCATCAGGGTGCCTGCCCCGTTGCAGGCTTGGCTGATGTTGCCGACCTGGCACACGGGCGTACGTTGCCCGTTCAGCTCGGCACCATTGAAGCGGCCCATGGGGTTGTGGCCCAGGCCGACTTCCATCACCGACACCTTGGTAGGCCCACGATGCGTGCACATCTGCGTACTTTGCGCGCGTTCCGGGATGGTTTCGCTGCAACCCGCCGACTCAACCTTGAACACGCGCACCTCGCTCAAGGGCGGTGCAGTCGCGCCCCACACCGGTGCCGCGCCCAACCACAGGCCGAGACAAGTGATCAGGGCTAGACTCCACGCGTTGGCTTTTTTCATGCTGTCGATGACCCGCTATTGAACGTCGCCGCAGTATGCCTCAAGGCCATGCGCCACACAGCCTCGGCTGCTGGTATGATGCGCCGCTTTTTCCGATCCTCTCTGGAACCACAGGCGCTTGGCGCAGTTTGTGCTTTGACTTAGAGGTCAACAAATAACGACGCAACATAGCGTCACAGGGAGCAGGCATGCTGGAAAAGCTGTTTCAACTCAAGGCACACAACACCAACGTGCGCACCGAGATTCTCGCGGGCATCACGACATTCCTGGCCATGGCCTACATCTTGTTCGTGAACCCGAGCATCCTCGGCGAGACCGGCATGGACAAGGGCGCCGTCTTCGTCGCGACCTGCCTGGCCGCCGCCATCGGTTCGACCGTCATGGGCCTGATCGCCAACTACCCGATCGCCCTGGCGCCGGGCATGGGCCTCAACGCCTTCTTCACCTACACCGTGGTCCTGCACATGGGCCATACCTGGCAAGTGGCGCTGGGTGCGGTGTTTATTTCGGCGGTGTTGTTCTTCCTGCTGTCGATCTTCCGCATCCGTGAATGGATCATCAACAGCATCCCCCTGCCCCTGCGCTCGGCGATTGCCGCCGGTATCGGCCTGTTCCTGGCGCTGATCGCCCTGCACAACTCCGGGATCGTGGTCAGCAACCCGGCCACCATGGTGGGCCTGGGCGACTTGAAACAACCGGCACCGATTCTCGCCACCCTCGGTTTCGTGCTGATCGTGGCCCTTGAAGCCCTGGCCGTGCGCGGCGCGGTGCTGATCGGCATCCTGGCGGTGACCGTCGTCTCCATCCTGCTGGGTGTCACGCCCTTTGGCGGCGTAACGTCGATGCCACCGTCCCTGGCCCCGACCTTCCTGCAACTGGATATCAAGGGCGCGCTGGATATCGGCCTGGTCAGCGTGATCTTCGCCTTCCTGTTCGTCGACCTGTTCGACAACTCCGGCACCCTGATCGGCGTGGCCAAGCGCGCCGGCCTGATGGGCAAGGACGGCCACATGCCGAAAATGGGCCGTGCGCTGATCGCCGACAGCACCGCCGCCATGGCCGGTTCGCTGCTGGGCACCTCGACCACCACCAGCTACATCGAGTCCGCCGCTGGCGTGAGTGCCGGTGGCCGCACCGGTTTGACCGCCATCGTGGTGGCGATCCTGTTCCTGCTGGCGCTGTTCTTCTCGCCACTGGCCGCCAGCGTGCCGGCCTTCGCCACCGCACCCGCGCTGCTGTTCGTCGCGGTGCTGATGACATCGGGCCTGGCGGAAATCGACTGGGAAGACATTACTGTTGCAGCGCCAGTGGTGATTACCGCCCTGGCGATGCCCTTCACTTACTCCATCGCCAACGGCATTGCCTTCGGTTTCATCGCCTGGACCGCCATCAAGCTGCTTTCGGGCCGCTACCGTGAGCTGAACCCGGCGCTGGTGATTCTGTCGATTCTGTTTGTGATCAAGCTGGGCTGGTTCAACGCATGACTTTTGATGCCGCACGCTACACCGTTCAACTGCAAGATAAGGTCACGCGCTTGCGTGACCTGCTGGCACCGTTCGACGCCCCCGAGCCGCAGGTCTTCGACTCGCCGCTGCAGCACTTTCGCCTGCGCGCGGAGTTTCGCCTGTGGCGCGAGGGTGGCGAGCGCCACTATGCGATGTTCTCCCAGGATGACAAACGCACGCCGATCCTGATCGAAGAATTTCCCATCGCCAGCCAGCGCATCAACCAGCTGATGCCCCAGCTCAAGGCCGCCTGGCAAGCCAGCGCCGCCCTGAGCCACAAGCTGTTCCAGGTGGAATTCCTCACCACCCTGGCGGGCGACGCGATGATCACCCTGTGCTATCACCGCCCGCTGGACGAGCATTGGCACACGGCCGCGAACCAACTGGCTGCGGATCTGAACGTGAGCATCATCGGCCGCTCCAAGGGCAAGCGCGATGTGATCGGCCATGACTACGTGGTGGAAAAACTCGACGTCGGCGGCCGCACGTTCAGCTACCGCCAACCCGAAGGTGCGTTCACCCAGCCCAACGGCACGGTGAACCAGAAGATGCTCAATTGGGCGTACGAAGCCCTGGGCGATCGCGCCGATGATTTGCTGGAGCTGTATTGCGGCAACGGCAACTTCACCCTGCCGCTGGCTACCCGCGTGCGTAAAGTGCTGGCTACCGAGATCAGCAAGACCTCGGTGAATGCCGCGTTGAGCAACCTCGATGAAAACGCGGTGGATAACGTCACCCTGGTGCGCCTCTCCGCCGAAGAACTCACCGAAGCGCTGAACGAAGTGCGCCCGTTCCGTCGCTTGCAGGGCATCGACCTGAAAAGCTACGAATTCGGCAGCGTCTTCGTCGACCCGCCCCGCGCCGGCATGGACCCGGACACCTGCGAACTGACCCGGCGCTTCGAGAACATCCTGTACATCTCCTGCAACCCGGAGACGCTGGCGGCGAACATTGCGCAACTGCATGACACGCACCGCATTACACAGTGCGCGATGTTTGATCAGTTTCCATGGACCCATCATATGGAGTCCGGGGTGTTGCTGACCCGGCGATAAATCTGCCAGACAACACAGATTCCCTGTAGGAGCTGGCTTGCCAGCGATGACCATGGGTATCTACACAATTGTGTAGCAACCAACGCTAACCACGATGCGAAGCGAGCCGCCCTTGATCTTGCTTTTGATCTTGATCTCAGGCGCCCCGTTAAACCACGCTGGCCGCAATTCGACAGTGATTTGGGGGGTAAACCGGCAGGGATGCCGGTTTAGCCGCCCCGCGCCATGGATGGCGCGTGGCGGCGGCCCCCCAAATCACTGTCGGATTGCGGGCACACCGAGCCTGGGCGAGGTGCCGAGTGGTGGGGCAAGAGCCCTTTGCTTACTTTGGGGCTTTTCCAAAGTGAGCCGCCGTAAGGGCGGAACCCTAAGTGGCCGTTACCGCAGCAACGGATATGTACCCGGTCCAAACCAAAAAAATAGTCGGCCCAGAGGCCGCCATCGGGGGCAAGTCGAATCGTCGCACCGCCCGCTCCCACATTTAGGTCGCGATGCATCATTTAGATAGTCGTCGGCTCCCGAGCCGTCACGGGAGCAAGCTCCCTCGCCACAGGTTCAGGGCCATGCCAAAGTTGTGTAGATACCCATGCAGCGATGACGGTGCATCAGTCAGCACATGTGTTAACTGAACCACCACCCTCGCCGCTAAGCCGCCCCCTACAGGGGCCTGTGTATTGGCAAAGACCCTACTCATGCCGACGGCTGGAAATACCGCGCCAACGCGCGCAAATCCTGCTCGCTCAGCACCCCCGCGTAATACTTCAACTGAATCCTCGCCAGCAGATACGCATGCCGCGCATTCGCCAGGTCGCGGCGAGCGGTGAACAGTTGTTGCTCGGCGTCGAGCACGTCGAGGTTCACCCGCTCACCGCCGGCAACACTTTTTTTCGTCGCAGTAACCAGCGCAGTGGCAGAGCTGACCGCCATTTCATAAGCACGCACTTTGGCCGCGCCGCTGGTATTGAGGTTGAACTGCTTGCGCAACTCCACCAGCGTGGCCGAGGTTTGCGCATCCAGTTCGTATTGGGCCTGGGACAGTTGATTGGCCGCCTGGCGCGTAGAGGCCGATACTCCGCCGCCAGCGAACAGCGGCAGGCTGACCTGGATGCCGACCGTGTTGGTGTCGTACTTCTGGTTGTAGCTGCTTTCCGAGTCGGAGTTGGTCTGGCGGCTGGTGGCGTACAGGCTGACCTTGGGCATGTGCCCGGCGCGCTTGCGCTCCACCTCATAGGATGCCACGTCCAAGGCATGGTGCTGGGACTGGAGCTCCGGGTTGTTGGCCATGGCCAGTTCGCGCCAGGTTTCGAAACGGTTGGGTTCCAGCGGCGGGATCTCGAATTGGCGCGTCAACGGCGCCAGTTCTTCGATCTGCAGCGGTTGGCCGACGATGGCTTCCAACTCACGCAGGGCGCTGTCCTGGGCATCCAGGGATTCGATTTCTTCGGCCTGGGCCAGGCTCAGGCGTGCCTGGGTTTCCAGCACATCGGTGCGCGTGCCTTCGCCACCTTTGAGCAGGCGATCATTGAGTTGCAGGCGCTCGGCGTACGCACGTTTCTGCGCACGGCTCAGCTCGATGCGCTCTTGGGCCAACAAGGCCTGGCTGTAGGCGTTGAGAACCCGCACCGCCAGTTCCTGGCTCTTGCCGCGAAAGCGTTCATCGGCCATCAAGGCCTGGGCAGTGCCCTGGCGAAAGCGCGCGTAGGCTTCATAATCCAGCAGCGGTTGTTGCAAGGTCAGGGTCGACGCATAACTGCGGTAGTCACGGTTGCTGGTGACATCACCCGCCGTCACTTCGGACTCATTGCGCGAGTTGTTGTAACTCCACGACAAGTTCGGCAACAACGCCGCTCGGCCGATCAGGCGGTTTTCTTCACCGCCTTCACGCGCCTGAATGGCTGCCTGAAAGGTCGGATCATTGCGCAGGGCCAAGTCGTAGGCATCCAGCAAACCCAAGGCCTGGGCCGCCGAGGAACACGCGAAACACAGGGTAAACAACAGCGCCTTCATTCTTCCACCAGGGCCATGTGGGTGCGATCCATCAGGGGTTTGAACAGGTAGTTGAGCATTGAGCGCTCACCGGTCTTGACGAAGGTTTCCACCGGCATGCCTGGGCGGATCTGCACGCCGTCCAGTTGCTGCACGCCCGCCGCACTGACCTGGGCACGCAGCGTGTAATACGGCTCGTCGGTGCGCTCATCGACCTGGCGGTCCGCCGAGACCAGCGTCACCTCGCCGGCGACCCGTGGCGTGGTGGATTGGTTGAACGCCGAGAACATCAATTCCACCGGCAAGCCCGGGTGCACTTTGTCGACCATCTGCACCGGGACCCGCGCTTCAACCAGCAAGGGCTCACCCTGAGGCACGATATCCATCAACGTCTGGCCGGGCTTGATGACGCCGCCTTCGGTGTACACGTCCAGCCCCACCACCACGCCCGACACCGGCGCTCGCACCAGGCTATTGGCCAGTTCGAACTCGGCCGAGGCCAGCCGATTGCGCAGGTCGTCGCTGCGGGTGCGGGTCTCTGCCAACTGGCCGCGCAGGTCTGTCTGGAAATCTTCGCCAAGCTGGCGGATGCGCAGGCGCAGTTCGAGAACCTGGCGCTGCAATTGGCCGATGCGGCCGTAGTCCTCGGCGATGGCGCCGTCGATCTGTGAATACAGGCGCTCGCTGTCGAGCAG
This sequence comes from Pseudomonas sp. FG86, assembly GCF_057808775.1. NCBI lineage: Bacteria > Pseudomonadati > Pseudomonadota > Gammaproteobacteria > Pseudomonadales > Pseudomonadaceae > Pseudomonas > Pseudomonas sp. FG86. The sequence goes on from NZ_JBMDIS010000034.1 coordinate 33,631, forward strand.
GCGATTGCGCGGGATGTAACCGTCACGAGCCAACTCGCGCAGGCCTTGCAGTTGCTCATTCAACGCCGCGCGCTGCTGGACTTTGCTCGCTTGCGAATCCCGTGTGCCACGCAACTGCGCCTCGGCCCCGGCGATGGTTTCGCGCAGGCCTTGTTGCTCCGTGGCCAGTGCCTGGGCGCGACTCTTGAACAATTGCCGTTGCAGGTCCAGGGTGCCCGCCGCCTCAGGATCGTTGAGCAGCTCAGGGCCGAAGTTGATCACCGCTAAACCTTCGCTTTCGGCGCTCAAGCGCGCCTCGCTGGCCAGGGACGCCAGGTACTGGCTGCGCAGGGACTGCATCTGCCCGCGCAACGGGGTTTCCTTCAAGCGCAACAGCACCTGGCCGGCGTTGACCACATCACCGTCGCGCACCTCGATACGCTCGACGATGCCCCCGGCCGGGTGCTGCACGGTCTTGCGATGGCCCGAGACCATGACCTTGCCCGGCACCGCCACGCCCTTGTCCAGTGGCGCCAACGCTGCCCAGCCGAGGAACCCGGCAAAGCCACCGAGCACCAACAGCCAGCCCAGGCGCGAATACTTTTTGTCATCCAGCGCCAGCACATTGTTCGGCGTATCACTGATCAGCACGGGTTTGCTCTGGCTCATGCCTGTTTTCCTTCACCGAGGCGGTAACTCATGCTCATGGTCGATACCGGCTTGGCCGCAGCCGGTTTCTGCCGCGCCTCCAACACGCGCGCGGTTGGGCCGAAGGCCTGCAACTGGCCTTCCCTGAGGATCAGCAGTTGGTCAGTCAGGGTCAGCAGGTTGGGCTTGTGGGTGATCAAGATCACCGTGCGGCGCTGTTGCTTGAGCTGGGTGATGGCCTGGAGCAGAGCCTGCTCGCCCACTTCATCGAGGTTGGCATTGGGCTCATCCAGCACGATCAGCGCGGGCACGCCGTACAGCGCACGCGCCAGGGCGACACGCTGTTTCTGGCCGCCGGACAACCCGGCGCCGCCCTCCCCCAACTGCGTGTCATAGCCCTGGGGCAGTTGCAGGATCAACTCATGGACACCGGCCATTTGTGCGGCGGCGAGGACTTTGTCCGCGTCGACCTCGACAAACCGTGCGATGTTATCCGCGATGCTGCCGGCGAACAGTTGAATGTCTTGCGGCAGGTAGCCGATGTGCGGGCCCAATTGCTGTTTGTCCCACAGGGCCAGGTCGGCACCGTCCAGCCGCACCTTGCCGGCCAAGGGCGCCCAGGCACCTACCAGTATTCGAGCCAGGGTGGATTTTCCGCAGCCCGACGGCCCGATCACCCCCAGCACCTCACCCGCGGCCAGAGTAAACCCAAGGTTGGCCAGCGCCGGCCGACGGCTGCCGGGAGCACAGGCACTGATTTGCTCGACGCTCAGTTGGCCTTTGGGCACCGGCAGGCTCATCCTTTCGGGCCGCGCCGGGTTGGCCTCCAGCATCTGTGACAAGCGATCAAACGCCAGGCGCGCCGAGCCCCACTGTTTCCACACACCGATCAACTGGTCGATCGGGCTGAGCACGCGGCCCATGAGGATCGAGCCGGCAATCATCATCCCCGGCGTGATATCGCCCTGCACCGCGAGCAAGGCGCCCAGGCCCAGCACCAGCGACTGCAACGCCAGGCGCACACCCTTGGACCAGGCGGTGACGGTCGCAGTCTTTTCACTCGCCAGGTTCTGCTGTGCCAGAAAGGCCTGGTGCTGGCCGAACCAACGCGCACGCAAGGTGGCGAGCATGCCCATGGCTTCGATGGCGTCGGCATTGCGCAGGTTGGCCGTGGCCTGCTGGCTGGCGCTGATGGACAGTTGGCTGGCCAGGGACATCGGGACCTGGCTGACTTGATGGTTAACCCACGCCAGCACGATCAGCAGCACTGCGCCAATCAGGGCCAGCAGCCCGAGCCAAGGGTGGAACAGGAAGATCACTAACAGGTACACCGGAAACCATGGCGCGTCGAAGAACGCGAACAACGCCTGCCCGGTGGCGAACTGGCGCAGGGTGGTCAGGTCATGCAGTGCCTGGCCGGCCGCCTGGTTGCCGCCCTTGAGTTGCGCTTCGAACGCAGCGTCGTACACCCGCTGGTTCAGGCGCATGTCCATCTGCGTGCCGAGGCGGATCACCACCTGGCTGCGCACCCACTCCAATGCCCCCATCAGGCCGAACAGGCCAAGGATCATCAGCGTCAGCATGAGCAGGGTCATCTGGTTGCCCGAGGCCAGCACCCGGTCGTACACCTGCAGCATGTACAGCGCCGGGGCCAGCATCAGCAGGTTGATCACCGCCGAGAACAGGCCGATGTTGAAGAAGCCACTTTTATAAGCCGTGAGGGCGGCCAGGGTTTCGTTGCCGGCGTGGCGCATCTGGGGATTCTCAAAGGGTTGAGCGGGCAGCGTCGTTGCGTTGACAGGCTGTACGACGCTGCGCAGAATTCGGCACCGCCGTCGCTGAAGAAGTAGAAGGCTTGGGCGACGGCGGTGTGTCATGCGGCGAATGGGAGAGCGATCTTCCATTCGCTTTTTTGCTTAGGCAGCCAGGGCAAAGTCCTGAGGCACGTCTTGCACGCCAACCAGCGCCACATCGGAGGCTGCGACCGAAGCCGAGTCCACATGCGCCACACCGGCAGCGGCCAGTTGGTCGAACGTCGAGTTGATCGACAGGCTTGGGTCAATGTCCTTGAGCAAGGAATCGATCGCCGAAGCCAGCGCCGAGCTGTCGCCACTCATCAAGCCGTAGACGATTTTGTGCACCTGGCCGTCGCGGCCTTCGGACTGCAGGCTCGACAGGCCCAGGTTGGTGAAGCTGACTTCCTGACTGGCAATGGTGTAGCCACCGCTGGCTGCGCCACCGGCGAGGGTATCGCCAAAGGTCAGTGCGTCGAGCGAACCCCAGAGCGTATGCGAAGGCGGATTGAACAAGGTGTAATGCAGGTTGCCCTCGGCCACTACCGCTGCATCGCTGACGGTGCTCGATACGCCATATTGAGTGCCGTCGAACGGCCCAGGATTGAAACCACCGGTGTTCACACCCTCTTTGACCGACCCTTCACGGTGGTTCAGGTCACCAAAGTAAGCCGACCAGTCGCTCAAGTACTGGGCAACGGTGTTCGTGGCGTAGCTCGTGCTGTATGAAATAGAAATGCTCATGCAAAACTCCAAGTCATGGGGTGGTAACTCCGCAGCAAGCCGGTGCCTGCTGTGGTTTTGCCCGTCACTGGGCAAAATCGGTCAGAACTGATATTCAACGGTGCCCTGCAGGGTGCGCCCACGGCCCAGGGTGAAGGCCAGCACATCGCCCAGGGGCACCAGGTAGGCGCGGTCGGTGACGTTCTCCATGGCCAGGCGCAAGGTCAATTGGTCGGTAGCGCGGTAGCTGCTGTACAGGTCATAGACGGTGTAAGGCTTCCAGTCGGCGGGGTAGACGCCGGTCTGTGAAGTGGTCACGCCGACGCCGCCTTTCACGTAATAACCAGCGCTATAACGGGCGCGAACCCCCACATCCAACTTGCGCTCGAAGAAACGCGCCCCCAGGGTCGCGGTGCCGCGATCCATCGGCATGTGCTCGGAGGAGCCGAGGATGGCATTGCAGCCCACGGCGGCATTGGCCGCGTCGTCCGGCACCATCGCGTCCACCGGCGTGCGGTTGCCCGGCCGCTTCTGGGTCTTGGTAACACCCCCCAACCACGCAGTCTTGCTGCAGAACTTGTTGCTGCCGAGCATGCGCGTGTAGTTGACCTGGCCGTAGGCGAAACCCGCGTCGTAATCCAACTGGTATTCGAGGCCGCGAAAACGCGTGGTCTCCAGGTTGTTGACGTAAGCCGCATTGCCGATATTGGCAATGCCATAACCGGGTGGCTGCACGCCCAGGGCCATGTAGGAAAAATCATCGACGCGGGTATTGAAGTAGGACACCTTCATGCCCGCACGGTCTTCGGCGAACAGCAGGTCTTCCTTGAGCACATTGAAGCCCACCTCCCACGCCGTGGACGTCTCGGGTTTCAAGTAGGGGTTAGGGAGAATCGACTCCGAACCGCCTCCATGGGGCCGGCCGCTGACCAGGCTTTCAGTGACTGCCGGCGGTCGCCAGCCCTTGCCGTACGTGGCGAACAGTTGCAACCAATCCACGCCTGGCTTGACCGACAGACCGAAGGTGGGCGAGAAATGCCCTTCTTCCCGATCCACGTCATAGGTCATGGGCAAGCCGATTTGCCGCGTAGTGCCGATGATGAAGGTGCGCGTGTTCAAGCCCGTTTCGCCGCGTAGCCGATAGCGGTCGTAGCGCAACCCGGCATTGAGGTTCAGCCAGTTGTCGTAGTCGTAATCCAGGCGCGCGAACAGGCTGCCCATCGCCCGATCCCCCCTGGGTGTGATGCTTTCCGCCGCCGAGGCCGTCACCGCCGAATCGGCGGCCACCATCTGGTTGGAGTCCGGCCGCACCTTGTCGTAGAAAAACTCCAGCCCATAGTTGGCCTTGATCACGGACAGCTCGCTCAAGGCAAAGGTCGAGATGTTCTGCGCCTGGAAACCATAGGTGTTGGTCTGATAGGTAACGTCGTAGCCCTTGCTGCTGCCACGGGTCAGCGTGGTTTGGTCATTGCGGGTATCGACGTAGTAAAGCTTGGCCTTGAAATCGATCAGCGGGTTGTCCGGCGTGTAGCTGTAGTCCAGTGCGAAGTTCTGCGCCGTGACGTTGCTGCTGCCGAGTTTTTCCCATAGCTGGGCTTTTTCGGCGGTCATCATGTTGACGTCGTCGTAGTCGACTTCGGTGGTCAGGTAGCTCAGTTGCAGACGCTGATCCACCGGCAGGTTGATACCGAGCTTGAGCAGGCGCGAGCGCATCACCGAGCCGGTGTACTCGACGGTGGAGTTCTTGATCCGATCCTCGCTGGCCGGCAGGAAGGAACTGCCGGTGCGCAGTTCACCGATGCTGCCTTTAGTCCCGGGTTTGTAATCACCGAGATGACGCTCACTGGCGGCCACCAGCATGTCCCACACGTCCGTCCCCACGGCAAACGCCGAACTGCCAATAAAATGCGTGCCGTTGCTGCGCCCGCCCAGCCCCGTGGTCAAGCGGATGCGCCCGCCGATTTCCTTACCGCCCTTGAGCAGGTCGGCCGCTTCCACGGTGCGAAAGTTGGCCACCCCGCCGATCACCCCGGCGCCGCCCATCGTGGAAGTGGCGCCCTTCTCGATCACCACCTCCGACAGCAATTCCGGGTCGACATACAGCGTGCCATTGCGTTGCTGGTGACCACTTTGCTGGTAGTTCTGGCGCATGCCGTCCACCGACATATTGACCCGGCCGTAGTCCTGGATACCGCGAATATTCACCGACAGCCCAGGGTCTTGCTGGCTGACCGCCGAGTAGACGCCCGGCGCCTCCTCGAGCATCTCAGCGGCATGCCGTGGCGGGTTGCGATCCAATTGCTCACGCCCCACCACACTCACCGAACGTGGCGATGAATACACCCAGTCGTTGGGGTGCAGGCCGGTGATTGTGGTGGTCGCCAGCGCCAAAGCGGCGCCGCTCTGCTCTACGCGGGTCAGGGTGACTTGGCGCTCGCCATTGAAGCGATACTCCACGGGCGCATTCCCCAGCAAATACGCCAGGCCTTCCTGCACGCCGTACTGCCCCTTCACCGTAGTGCTTTGCAAACCCGCCAGGCGCTGGCTGTCGAATAGCACTTGCAGACCGGCCTGGTCGGCGAACGCCAGCACCGCACTGCCCAGGGATTGTGCAGGGATATCCAGCATCAGCACCGCCGGTTGCGCAGCACTCGCCTGAGACTGAGCGGCGAATACTGGAGCCACTGCGGCGAACAGGCCCACGTGGATGGCCAGGGCTAACCGGCTTGCGGTGATACGCCCCTTGTTGAGTGCTGACATTTCTGTTGTTCCCTGCGCTGAGCGTTTTTGTTTATGCGAATGCTTCTCACCTAGCAAGACGTGCGACGCGCAGGAAGTCAGTAAGACTTTTTCAAAAGTTTCTAAAGGGCGGGTTTCAAGGCGAGGTATGTGTAGGAGCCGGCTTGCGGGCGATGACGTCAGAAAGACCACCGCACATCGCTCGGCAAACCGGCGCCTACAGGGCAATCAATAGATCAGGCTGAGGCCTGCCAGGTCAAAGCGTTGCACTTGAAGTTCCTGGGTGAGGGTGCCGAGGGCGGTGTCGAGCATGTCGAGGCGGAACACGCCGCTGACTTCGCGATCGCCCAGTGCCGAGTCTGTCAACACCACACGCCCGGGGCGGTAGAGGTTGAGTTGCTCGATGACTTTGGCCAGGGGCTGGCGATCGAAGATCAGTACGCCGCGTCGCCAGCTGGTGGCGCGTTCCACATCGAAGGGGTCCATGGCCACGATGCCTTCCTGGAGGTTGTAGCGTGCGGCCAGGCCTTCCTTGACCACCCTGTCGGCCGGGCCTTTTATCGGGATGGCTTGCAGGGAAACCTCGACACTGTGCTCCAGCACGCCGACCCACGCCTGGCTGTCGCTCTCGCGTGCCACCACAAACCGCGTGCCCAGCGCCCGGGTTTGCCCCCCGGCGCTCTGCACCACAAAAGGCCGGGTTTCCTCGCCCACCATCGGCGCCACGTCGAAGATCGCCGAGCCCTGGAGCAGGCTGATACGGCGTTGCACACCGTCGTAATCCAGGCGAATGGCACTGCCGGAGTCCAGCTCGACCTTGCTGCCATCGGCCAGCTGCACGGTGCGCACCTCGCCTTTCTCGGTGAGGTAATCCGCTTGCATGCGCAGCAACACCTCTGGCCCGCGCACCCAGCCGACACCGGCCACCACCACGACCAGCGCGACGGCCGCCGCACGTTGCCATGACCTGCGCCGTTTGGCCCGGCGCACGGGCATCGTCGCCGCTGATGAACGCTGGCGGTTCACCGGCGGTTCCTTGTACACGTCGCCCAGTGCCGCCCACGTCTGTTCGGCAAAGCGCAATGCCGCTTCATGACGGCTGTCGCAGGCAATCCAATGCTGCAGTTCGGCCTGCTCCTGATCGGTCAGGGCACCGGCGTGCAGGCGCACCGCCCACTCGGCGGCCGCCTCGGTAATGCTGTGCTGTTGCGGACCCTGGCTATTCACGTGTGAATCTCGAATTTTTCGTTATGTAACGCTGTGACGTCTGACGTGGCGCATTTCGGTAACTCATTCGTCGGATGGCGCCCTCTCGCCTTCCTGCAAGCGTTGCATCACGTAGGCCAACGCTTTGGCCAGGTGCTTTTGTACGGAACTGTCAGAGATGTCCAGGTGCCTCGCGACCTGGGCGTGGGTCATGCCTTCGATGCGGTTGAGACGGAAAATCTGCTGGGTGCGCTCCGGCAACTCCGCCAGTGCCTGCTTCAATGCCTGTCGCTGTTGCTGCGCCATTGCCTGAGCCTCCAACCCGGCCACTTCATCTTCAATCTCGGCCAACGCCTCATGGGGCACGGAGTCTGTCTTGCGCCGCGCTTCCTGGCGAATATGGTCGATCAGCAGATTGCTCGCCGTTCGATAGAGATAGCCCTGGGAGTTGTCGATGCGCTCGCCGGCCGGCTTTTCCGCCAGGCGCAGGAAGCTCTCCTGCACCAGATCTGCGGCCAACTGCGGGTCCCGTACCTTGCGCGCCAGATACCCGCGCAAGGTATCGGCATGCTTGAGAAACAGGCCTTTGAGATCCACGTCCGACAAACCGACTCCCTGGAATGTTAAGGAAACAGGCAAGCATCTTAAGCGTTGTCGAGAATGACTTTCAATTGATATCTAATCTGATCCAGCCAGGTGAAGGGCCGGATTAACTGTTCGATAATCGAACACATCCTCTGCCGCCAATTGACCAAATTAACCATTCAGTACATTTTATCTCCACAACCAACAATAACTGTGGAGAGACCCTTATGCCGCCCATCGTGCTGGTGCTCAACGGCCCCAACCTCAACCTGCTCGGCACCCGCGAGCCCGCGACCTACGGCCATGAAACCCTGGCCGACGTGGCCGCCCTGTGTGGTCGCAGCGCCGAGCAACTGGGGTTGAAAATCGAGTTTCGCCAGACCAACCACGAAGGTGAATTGCTCGACTGGATCCACGGCGCCCGCACCCGTTGCGCCGGTATCGTGATCAACCCGGCGGCCTGGACCCACACTTCGGTGGCGATTCGTGACGCTCTGGTGGCCAGTGAAGTGCCGGTGATCGAAGTGCACCTCTCCAACGTGCATGGCCGTGAAGCCTTCCGTCATCATTCCTTTGTGTCGCCCATCGCCAAGGCGGTGCTCGCGGGTTTCGGCAGCCATGGCTATCACCTGGCCCTGGAACATTTCAGCCAGTTGCTCAAGGGGGCGGCTCGATGAAACCGCGCGTCCTCGCTGGCCTGATCGGCGCCGGTATCCAGGCTTCCCGCACGCCAGCCCTGCATGAACAGGAAGGCGATGCCCAGGGCTTGCGCTACCTCTACCGACTGATCGATCTGGAACCGCTGCAACTGACTCTCGACGCCCTGCCCGACCTGCTGGACGCCGCCGAGCGGATGCACTTCACCGGTTTGAACATTACCTACCCGTGCAAGCAAGCGATCCTGCCGCTGCTTGATGAATTGTCTGACGAAGCGCGGGGCATTGGCGCAGTCAATACCGTGGTGTTCAAGGGTGGCAAACGTATTGGCCACAACACGGATTGCCTGGGGTTTGCCGAGGGCTTTCGCCGTAACCTCAACGATGTGCCGCGTCAGCGCGTGGTGCAGATGGGCGCCGGTGGCGCTGGCGCAGCAGTGGCGCACGCGTTGCTGGCCGAGGGTGTCGAGCAATTGAGTGTGTTCGATGTGGACGCCACCCGCGCCCGGGACCTTGTGGATAACCTGGCGCAACATTTTGGCAGCGGTCGCGCCCAGGTGGGCAGTGACCTGCAAAACGCCATGGCCGAGGCCGACGGCTTGGTCAACACCACGCCAATGGGCATGGCCAAGCTGCCCGGCACGCCGGTGCCCGCTGCCCTGCTGAGAGCCGAACTGTGGGTGGCTGAAATCGTGTATTTCCCGCTGGAAACCGAACTGCTGCGTGATGCCCGCGCCTTGGGCTGCCGCACCCTGGATGGCGGCAATATGGCGGTGTTTCAGGCGGTAAAAGCGTTTGAGCTGTTCAGTGGTGAGGTGGCGGATGCGCAGCGGATGCTGGCGCACTTCCAAAGCATGAATGGCTCAATGAGTGGACTGAACTAACCCCTGTAGGAGCGAGCTTGCTCGCGAAAAACGTCAACGATAACGCGTGTTTCCTGAATCAACGCGGCGCCTGTGAGTTCTTCGCGAGCAAGAACTAGGCGTCCCCCTCGCTCCTACAAAAAAAGCCTTAATTGAACGGCATTTAGGGCAAGCCACAACGATTTCTGCGCTGACTTCAGGCTTGCAGGTAACGCAACACCGAATCACAAATCATGTCCCGATGCCGATGCTTAACCGCCTCATCCGACAGGTCGATCTGAAAAATCTCACTGAACGTATGGCGGTTGGACACCCGGTAAAAGCTGAACGAGTTGATCAGCAGGTGCACGTCCAGCGGCTCCAACCCGGCCCGGAACACCCCCATCTCAGCCCCACGGCGCAACGTCGCACCCAGCGCTTCCAGGATGTTGCTGTTCATCGCCTTGATCGAGTCGGAACGCTTCACGTACTCGGCATTGTGGATATTTTCGATGCTGACGATGCGCACGAAATCCACGTTCTGGTCATGGTGATCAAAGGTGAACTCCACCAGCCGCCGGATCGCCTCACGGGGTTCCAGGGCGGTGAGGTTCATGCGGGTTTCGGTGTTGCGGATATCACCGTAGAGCTTCTCCAGCACCTCGACGTACAACTGCTCCTTGCTGCCGAAGTAGTAATAGATCATGCGCTTGGAGGTATGGATGCGCTCGGCGATGGCATCCACGCGAGCGCCGGACAGACCCTGCTGAACAAACTCGACAACGGCTTCCTGGAGAATGTTCTCGCGGGTCTTTTCCGGATTGTTCTTGCGACTCTTGCGCGGTGCGTCTGACACAGCGGAGAGATCGGGAGTCAGGGTCATGGTGCGCTCACGGCCGGTTTTATTGTGCAGGCCGCGATTATGGGCCGAGGCGCTCCCCGAAGGAAGCACCTGGCCACCGGTTACAACCGAGCCTGGCGTACCGCGCCGCTGCGCGACTTGGCCATCGCCGCCAGGCGCACCGCCACGTTGGCCGCACCGTAGCCGGCATAGCCGTTCTTACGCTGGATGATTTCGAAGAAGAACCGCCCTTCGAACGGCTCGGTGTACACATGAAACAGCTCACCGCCCTGGGCATCGCGGTCATACAGCACGTTGTAGTACGCCAACTCGCTGAGGAACTCATCGTCGAAGTCGAAGCGCGCCGCCAGGTCGTCGTAGTAGTTGAGCGGGATATCCAGCAACGGCACGCCCGCCTCCTTGGCGCGGCGTACCTCGGCGAAAATATCCGCGCAGTCGAAGGCAATGTGATGCACACCCGAGCCGCGATAGCTCGACAGTGCGTGGGAAATGGCGGTGTTGCGATTCTCGGAGATATTGAGCGGCAGGCGAATCGAGCTGCAGCGGCTGCGCAACGCGCGGCTTTTCACCAGGCCGTAAGGGTCGGGCAACACCACTTCATCATCGGCTTCGAAATCCAGCAGGCTCTTGTAGAACAGCACCCAGCTGTCGAGGCTGTCGGCGGGCAAAGCCATGGCCATGTGGTCGATACGCAGCAGGCCACCGCTGGAGGCGCTGACCGGTTGCAGGTTGAAATCGGTGTCGTACAACCCGCCTTCGCTGGGGTCTACCAGGTAGATCAGGCTGCCGTCCGGCGCACGGACAGCCGCCAGTTCCAGCTCATTGGGGCCCACCAGGCCGCGATAAGGTTGCCCCTTGTAGGCCACCGCGCGCTGCAATGCCTTGGCGCTGTCCTTGACCCGAATCGCGGTGGCGCACAACGACGGGCCATGGGCCTCGAAGAAGTTGTGGGCAAAGGAATAGGGTTCGCAATTGAGGATCAGGTTGATATCGCCCTGGCGCAACAGGCTGACGCTCTTGGAGCGGTGCTGGCCAGCCTTGACGAAGCCCAGGCGCTCCAGCCATTGGGTCAGCTTGGCGCCGAGGCTTTCATCCACCGCAAATTCGAGGAACTCGATACCGTCGTACTCGCTGGCGGCAGGGGTTTCGAACAAGATATCGACCGGCGCGGCGGGTTGTTCCCGCGCCAGGCGCTGGCGGGTTTTCTCCTCCAGGTACAGCAACGAGCGCAGGCCATCGGCAGCATTCGCCCGGGTCGGTGCCGCGCGGAATCCGTCGTTGAAAATCTCCAGGGACAGCGGCCCGGTGTAGCCGCTCTGGATGATCGGTGCCAGAAAACCCGCCAGGTCGAATTCACCCTGGCCGGGGAAGCAGCGAAAATGCCGGCTCCACTCCAGCACATCCATGGCCAGGATCGGCGCGTCGGCCATTTGCACAAAGAAGATCTTGTCGCCGGGAATCTCGGCGATGCCGCTGGGGTCGCCCTTGAGCGACAAGGTGTGGAAGCTGTCGAGCAGCACGCCGAGGCTCGGATGATCGACCTGGCGCACCAGGTTCCATACCTGCTGCCAGGTGTTCACGTGCTTGCCCCAGGCCAGCGCTTCATAACCGATACGCAGGCCACGGCGGCCGGCGTGCTCGGCCAGAAGGCTCAGGTCATCCAGCAAAATCCGTTCATCGCCTACGCAGTCGGCCGAGGCATTGCTGCACACCAGCACCAGGTCGGTGCCCAGTTCCTGCATGAGGTCGAACTTACGTTCGGCGCGCTCCAGGTTGCGGGCCAGGCGGTCACGGCGGCAACCTTCAAAGTCACGAAACGGCTGAAACAAGGTGATGGCAATGCCCAGGTCGGCACACATTTGCCTGACTTCTCGCGGGCTGCCGTCGTAATACAGCAGATCGTTTTCGAAGATTTCAACGCCATCAAACCCGGCAGCCGCGATGGCTTCGAGTTTTTCCGGCAGGGTTCCGCTCAAGGAAACGGTGGCAATAGAGCGTTGCATGGGGCGACTCCCGGCATTTGAGGCTCGTCTTATTTAGGGCAAATTATTGGCTGCCAAACTGCTCACAGCAATTGAAATGTACGAACCGGTTAGTTTTTAGGGCGATTATCGAACACAATGGTGGTTGGCGAATTGACGATTTTTTAGCCACTGCGCACCATCGATCACGCAACAAGACCCAGACCACACCATAAAAATTTCAAAAAAAACGGGTACTCCCTCATGCCTTCGCAAAACTCCGTCCTGGCCGCGCGCCCGGCCACCCCGCACGCCGGTATCGGCGATAAGATCCGCGGCGCACTGGCCGTCGGTAAAACCCGCTGGGGCATGCTGGCCCTGGTGTTCTTCGCCACCACCCTGAACTACATCGACCGCGCCGCCCTTGGCGTGATGCAACCGATCCTGGCCAAAGAGATGAGCTGGACGGCGATGGACTACGCCAACATCAACTTCTGGTTCCAGGTCGGTTATGCGATTGGCTTTGTGCTGCAAGGCCGTCTGATCGACCGCGTCGGCGTCAAGCGCGTGTTCTTCTGCGCGGTACTGTTGTGGAGCCTGGCCACCGGTGCCCACGGCCTGGCCACCTCGGCGCTGGGCTTTATGGTCTGCCGCTTTATCCTCGGGCTGACCGAAGCCGCCAACTACCCGGCCTGCGTCAAGACCACCCGCCTGTGGTTCCCGGCCGGCGAACGCGCAGTAGCCACCGGCATCTTCAACGCCGGCACCAACGTCGGCGCGATGATGACGCCAATGTTGCTGCCATTGATCCTGCACGTGTGGGGCTGGCAGGCGGCGTTCCTGTGCATGTCGGCACTGGGCGCCATCTGGCTGCTGTTCTGGGGCTTGAAGTACTTCAACCCGGAAGACCATCCAACGGTCAAGCAATCCGAATTGGACTACGTGCAACAGGAAGTCGAACCGGAACAACCCCGCGTGCCCTTCAGCCGTATCCTGCGCATGCGCGGCACCTGGGCCTTCGCCCTCGCCTACGCGCTGACGGCGCCGGTGTTCTGGTTCTACTTGTATTGGCTGCCGCCGTTCTTGAACCAGCAATACAACCTGGGCATCAACGTGACCCAGATGGGCATTCCGCTGATCATCATCTACCTGACCGCCGACTTCGGCAGCGTAGGGGGCGGGATTCTGTCGTCGTTCCTGATCGGCCGTGGGATGAACTCGATCAAGGCGCGGCTGCTGTCGATGCTGCTGTTCGCCTGCTGCATCGTCGGCGTGATCATGGCGGCCGGTTCCAGCCAGCTGTGGGTCGCGGTGTTCGCCATCTCCCTGGCCATCGGCGCGCACCAGGCCTGGACCGCGAATATCTGGAGCCTGGTGATGGACTACACGCCCAAGCACATGATGAGCACGGTGTTCGGTTTCGGCGGCATGTGCGCGGCCATCGGCGGTATGTTCATGACCCAGATCGTCGGCCACATCCTGACTGTGACCAACAACAACTACACCGTGCTGTTCACCCTGATCCCGGCGATGTACTTCATCGCGCTGACCTGGATGTACTTCATGGCACCGCGCAAGATTCCTACCGTCGCCGTGTAATCAACGCCGCCGCTGCTGCCAGGCAGCGGCCAACCCGCTCATGCAGATCACCCCGATGCCGACCACCGTGGTCATATCGGGGGTATGGTTGAACACCAGCCACCCCAACAACCCCGCGAAGACGATCTGGCAATAGCCGAACGGCGCCAGCAAGGCCGGTGCCGCAAAGCGGAACGCCTGGGTCAGCATCAAGTGTGCGGTCATCCCGCAGGTACCCAGTGCTAGCATCAACGCGCCGTGCCACAGGCTCGGCACCTGCCAGAAGAACGGCACCATCGCACTCATCACCAAGGTATTGCACAGCCCGGCGAAGAAGTTGCTGGTGGTCGGCGTGTCGTATTGGCTGAGAATGCGCGTCAGCAGTTGGTAGAAACAGAAGAACAGCGCCGAGCACAACGGCAGCAGCACCGCAGGCGTGAACAACTCACCGCCGGGGTGGATGATCACCAGCACGCCGACAAACCCGCAGACCACCGCCAGCCATTGGCCGCGGGTCACGTGTTCACCCAGCAGCGGCACCGAGAGCGCGGTCACCAGGATCGGCGCGAGGAAGTTCACGGCCGTGGCTTCGGCCAATGGGATGAAATGCAGCGCCGAGGTGAAAAACAGGCTGGTGCCCAGCAGGCACAAGGCCCTGACGACCTGCATCCCCGGGCGTTTACTGCGCAGCACGCGTAGCCCCGATTGCGGCAGGAAAATCCCGGCCATCAGCAAGGTGTGCACCAGGTAGCGCGCCCACACCACCATCACGATCGGGTAGAACCCGGCCAGGTATTTGGACAGGGCGTCATGGCTGGAGAACAGAAACGTCGCCAGCACAATCAGCAGGATGCCTTTGAAGGGATGGTTGACGCCGGAAAGCGGGGTACTGACAGTCATTGAATTCTCTGGCTTGGCGAGCGGAACGCTGAGCACTGAACGAAGTGGCGCTCAACCCGGTAATCTAGCAGCCGGGCGGGAGTCTGCCCCAAGAGCATAACCAAACAACGTGCGAACAGCGCACTAAATCACGGGAATCGAGTCTAACGCTGCACGCTCGCTCCCGCGTTGCACACTTTTTAGCCAAGGCCCTGCCGTTATGAAAAAAACCCTCTTTCTTCTCTGCGCCGTTGCGCTGCTCGCCGCTTGCAACCAGGAAGCCAAGGTCGCCCCCAAACCTGCACCAGCCTCCGTGCAGGCCACTCTGGTGCCGCAAACCCCGCCCACTGACCAATGGGTCGGCAAGTGGATCGGTGTTGAAGGCTTGAACCTGACCATCGCCAAAGACGACAGCATCGGCCGAGGCCACTACGTTCTAACCATGCAATACGGCCTTGACGCAGGCGACTCCGGCACCTTTAAAGGGGAAGCGGCCGACGGCGGTATTGCCTTCACCCGCCCGGACGGCCCGCAACTGCTGCGCGCCGGAGATGGCGAAGCGACCGGGCTGAAATGGCTGGCGGATAAAAAGGACTGCCTGATCGTCGCCACCGGCGAAGGCTATTGCCGTTAATACCGACCATAATCAGACACTAAATTAGTGTAGGAGCGAGCTTGCTCGCGAAATTCGTTAACGATAACGCGGGCAATCTGGTTAAACGCGGTGTTTGTGCGTTTTTCGCGAGCAAGCTCGCGCCTACAGCAGGTTTATCAAGAGGATTGCTCCCATGCTATGGAAAAAAGGCCGACGCAGCGACAACGTGGTGGACGCCCGCGACGACAGTGGCGGCGGCGGTGGTGGGGGCATGCGTTTTGGCGGCGGCAAGGGCCTGAGCCTCACGGCGATTGTGCTGATCGTCGGCATCGGTTGGCTGACAGGCCAGGACCCGCTGCAGATCCTTGGCCAGTTGACCGGCCAAATGGACCAGGCCCCCTCGGTGAGTACACAGTCGCGCCAGGCGCCACCGGCCAATGACGAGCAAGCCGATTTTGTAAGGGCCGTACTGGGCGATACCGAAGACACCTGGGGCCAGGTGTTCCAGGAAAACGGCCTGGCCTACAAGAACCCGAAATTGATTCTGTTCCGTGGCCGGGTCAATTCCGCCTGCGGTGGGGCGACCTCGGCCAGCGGCCCGTTCTATTGCCCGGCCGACCAGCAGGTGTACCTCGACCTCGACTTCTTCCGGGAGATGTCGCAACGCTTCCAGGCCGCGGGTGATTTCGCCCAGGCCTATGTGATTGCCCACGAAGTCGGGCACCACGTGCAGACCTTGCTCGGCATCTCGGCGAAGATCCAGGCTGCACGCCAGCAAGGCCGACAGATGCAAGGCGACGGCGGCCTGCTGGTCCGCCAGGAACTGCAAGCCGACTGCTTTGCCGGGGTATGGGCCAACCGTGCGCAAAAGCGCCTGAACTGGTTGGAGCCCGGCGATATTGAAGAAGCATTGAATGCGGCCAACGCCATCGGCGATGACCGTTTGCAGCAACAGGGTCAAGGGCGCGTGGTGCCGGACTCGTTTACCCACGGCACCTCGGCACAGCGGGTTCGCTGGTTCAAGACTGGCTTCGCCCAGGGCCAGATCACTCAATGCGACACGTTTACGGCCAAGAGTCTTTAGATGAATAACCGATTGGGATTGCTGCTGGGCGTATGGCTGACCTGCTCCACCACCACTTGGGCGGCCGAGAAAGAGCATGGCGTCAAGGTGGTCAGTCCCGATCGTTTTCACCTGCCGGCCGGCGACCTCAGCCTGGGCCTGAGCCAGGACTGGGCCAGCCCCCTGCCCCAGGTCACCCGAGCCCTGATCATCGTGCATGGTCGGCTGCGCAATGCGCAGACCTACCTGCAAAGTGGCGAAGACGCTGCTGAACACGCCGGGGTTGGAGCCACGACGCTGGTGATCGCGCCGCAGTTTCTCAATGATTCAGACGTAAAACGCAACCATCTGGACAATCAGGTCCTGCGCTGGAGGGGCAACGACTGGATGGCTGGCGAGCCCTCGGTGGGGCCGGGCGCTGTCAGCTCCTTCGGCGCCCTGGACCAGATCATCAAGCACCTGGGCAACCGCACACTGTTCCCGGCGCTCAAAGAGATCGTGGTAGCCGGCCATTCCGGCGGAGGCCAGGTGGTACAGCGCTTCGCCCTCACCGGCCACGACCACCCGGCCCTGCACACCGAAGGCATCCGCCTGCGGTATGTGGTGGCTAACCCGTCGTCCTACGCCTACTTCAGCCCGCAACGCCCGGTGAAATTCAACGTGGCCGACTGCCCTGGATTCAACGACTGGAAATACGGCATGCAACACCTGCCCGCCTATGCTGAAGGCCAAGGCGTCGAGCAGCTTGAGCGGGCCTACGTGTCACGCGACATTACCTACCTGCTGGGCCAGCAGGACACCGACCCGAACCACCCGGCACTGGATAAAAGCTGCGAAGCCGAGACCCAGGGCGCGTATCGGCTGATTCGTGGGCACAACTATTTTGACTACCTCAAGCAACGCCATCCGCAGTTGAGCCAGACGCTGGTGGAAGTGCCGGGGGTTGGGCATGACGGGGATGGGATGTTTACTTCGCCAGAAGGCCAGAAAGTACTGTTTAAGCGATAACTGACGAAACCTGTTCAAAATGTGGGAGGGGGCTTGCCCCCGATAGCAGTGTGTCAGTCTCAGCATCTGTAACTGATCCACCGCTATCGGGGGCAAGTCGAATCGTCGCACCGCCCCTCCCACATTTGATATTCGTCGCTTGGGCTAGATCATCCGGCGCAATGCCGCACAATCCTGCGCATGCCAATCCGCCAACCCGGGCCACGGGTTCTCCGGCAGGTTGACCAACACCGTTCGGGTCCCCGCCGCTCGGCCGCAGTCGAGGTCGAAGCGGTAATCCCCGACCATCACCATCTCGCTCGGCGATACATCCCACGCCGCCGCCAATTTCAATAACCCACCCGGATCCGGCTTGGGCGGCGCATCGTCACGTCCCAGCACATCCTCGACCGCAAAGCAGTCCGCCAGGCCAATAGCCTCCAGGGTGATATGCGCCAACTCCCGCGCATTGCGGGTCAGGATCCCCAGGCGATAACCCCGCCCGGCCAGCTCGCGCACCAGCTCCACCGCACCGTCCGCCGCGACGGAGCCCAGCGCCAGCTCGCGCTCATGTTCCAGCAACCAGGCATGTTTGGCCGCGGCGATGTCCGCCGGCAAAGCGGCGAGATGGGTGAGGATGTCATCCTCGGGTGGAATCTCCAGGGCCACGCGAATAGCCGCAAAATCATGCACGGCCACCGTGAGGGTGCCGTCCATGTCGAACACCCAATGCTTAACGTCGGCCAGGCTCATGCCCAGTCCTTGCGGTGGCGAATCAGGCCTTCCTGGGTCACCGACGCCACCAGTTGCCCGGCGCGGTTGTACACACTGCCCCGGGAGAAACCACGGGAGTTGCCGGCCCATGGGCTGTCCATGGCGTAGAGCAACCAGTCATCGGCGCGCAGGTCGGCGTGGAACCACAGCGCATGGTCAAGGCTGGCGACCTGCATGTCTTTCTGCCACACCGTCTTGCCATGGGGCAGCAGCGAGGTAGTCAGCAGGCCGAAGTCCGACGCGTAGGCCAGCAGGTATTTATGCAGCGCCGGCGCGTCGGCGAGTGCCCCGTCGGCGCGGAACCACACGTACTTGACCGGGTCCGACGGCTGCGGGTTGAACGGGTCTTTTTCGGTTACCGGGCGCACTTCGATCGGTTTGGGGCACAGCAACTTTTCGCGCATGTGTTCCGGGATCAGGTGCGCACGCTGCTTGGTCAGTTCCAGCTCCGACGGCAAGTTCTCCGGGCCGACCACCACCGGCATGGTGGTCTGGTGTTCGAAGCCTTCTTCGTCGTACTGGAACGAAGCGCTGCAGGTGAAAATCGGGTGGCCCTTCTGGATCGCCGTGACCCGACGCGTGCTGAAACTGCCGCCATCACGCACGCGGTCCACCGAATACACCACCGGCAAGGCCGCGTCGCCAGGGCGCAGGAAATAACCGTGCAGGGAATGCACGTGGCGCGCTTCTTCTACGGTCTGGCTGGCGGCCGACAGCGACTGGCCGAGCACCTGACCACCGAACAGTTGGCGAAAACCCAGGTCCTGGCTGCGGCCGCGAAAGAGGTTTTCCTCGATCGGTTCCAGGGTCAGCAAGTCCACCAGATCTTCCAATACTTGGCTCATTCAAACTCTCCTCAGAGCAAAACGGTATCTACCTGTAGGCGCGAGCTTGCTCGCGAAGGTGGTTAACGATAACGCCGCGCTTCTGGTCTACCGCAGCGCTCTTGCGTTCTTCGCGAGCAAGCTCGCGCCTACAGGGGTCTATTGGGCATTCCGGGCTGCTTATCCGTGCAGCGTGTCCAACCATTGGGCGCGGGTGATGCGGTACAAAACATGATGGCGCAGCGTGTTATCGGCTGCGACCTTGGGGTGTTCGAAATCCGCCTGGGGATCGTAATGCATCCCGATGGCCTGCATGACTTTTTGTGATGGCAGATTGGCTTCGGTGGTGAACGCGACGATTTCATCCAGCTGCAAGCGGTCGAAACCACAGCGCAGCGCCGTCCAGGCCGCTTCACTGGCGTAGCCCAGGCCCCAATGCTCGCGGGCCAGGCGCCAGCCGATTTCCACGGCGGGGGTAAAACCGGCTTCGAAACTGACATTCTGCAACCCGGTCAGGCCGATGAATTCGCCACTGTCCTTGCGCTGCAAGGCCCACAGGCCAAAGCCGTATTCAGCGAAATGCCCACGAATCCGGCCGATCAGCGCGGCGCTTTCCAGGCGGTCCAGCAGGCCGGGAAAATAGCGCATCACCTGCGGGTCGGCACACATTTGCGCAAACGCCGGCAGGTCGCTGTCACGCCATTGGCGCAGCACCAGGCGCGCGCTTTCCAATTCCAGTATCGGCTCCACGGGTCCCCTCCCCTTGCCATGTGCGTGAGTGTACAGCGCTGTTAAGATCCCTCGCAGGTTCCCGTCAGAAAATCCCATGCCTTTGCCATTGATCTACCACGATGACTACAGCCCTGAGTTCCCCGCGGATCACCGCTTTCCCATGGACAAGTTCCGCCTGTTACGCGACCACCTGGTGGCCAGCGGCCTGACCGAAGACCGCCAGTTGCTGCGCCCGCAACTGTGCCCGCCAGAGATTCTGGGCCTGGCCCATGAACCTGGGTATATCGAACGCTACATGAGCGGCAAGTTGTCCCGAGAAGACCAACGGCGACTCGGCCTGCCCTGGAGCGAAGCGCTGGCCCGGCGTACCGTGCGCGCGGTCGGCGGCTCGATACTCGCGGCAGAACAGGCGCTGAAACACGGCCTGGCCTGCCACCTGGCGGGGGGGACCCATCACGCCCATTATGATTATCCGGCCGGCTTTTGCATCTTCAACGACCTGGCGGTGATCAGCCATTACCTGCTGGCCAGCGGGCGGGTCAACCGCGTGCTGATCTTCGACTGCGACGTGCACCAGGGCGACGGCACCGCGCGCATCCTCCACGACACGCCGGACGCAATCACCGTGTCGCTGCACTGCGAGAAGAACTTCCCGGCCCGCAAGGCCCAGAGCGACTGGGATATCCCGCTGCCCATGGGCATGGGCGATGCCGAGTACCTCAAGGTGGTGGACGATGCACTGAACTACCTTTTGCCGTTGTACCAGCCGGACCTGGTGCTATACGACGCCGGCGTCGATGTACACAAGGACGACGCCCTCGGTTACCTCAAGCTGACCGACGAAGGCGTCGCCGCCCGCGATGAAAGCGTGATGCGCCACTGCCTGGGTCGCGACATCCCGGTGATGGGAGTGATCGGCGGCGGCTACAGCAAGGATCGCCCAGCCCTGGCGCGCCGTCATGGCATCCTGCACCACAGCGCGCAACGGGTGTGGACGTCATCAGGTTGTCATTGAACCCTGGGCGTTACCCACAATGCCTGTGGAACGGGCTGTGGATAACTTGAGCGTAAGGGGCTGAAAGCGAGTAGCCGCATGGCCTGTAGGAAAGTGTACGTTTTTTGATCAGGCAGCCACGCTGCCGTCGGGTAGAATGCTCGGCCTATTCAAGCGACCGTAGCCCTGCCCATGCCTCAGACCTCTCCTCAACACGTCACCATCATCGGCGGCGGCCCCGCCGGGCTGATGGCCGCTGAAGTCTTGAGCCAGGCGGGGGTGCGGGTCGACCTGTACGACGGCATGCCGTCGGTGGGGCGCAAATTCCTGCTGGCGGGCGTGGGCGGCATGAACATCACCCATTCCGAAGCCTACCCGGCTTTCCTCTCGCGCTATGCCGAACGGGCCCCCCACCTGGCGCCGTTATTGCGGGCATTTGGCGCTGAAGCACTGTGCGAATGGATTCATGGCCTGGGCATCGAGACGTTTGTCGGTACCTCCGGCCGCGTATTTCCCACCGACATGAAAGCCGCCCCGTTGCTGCGTGCCTGGCTCAAGCGCCTGCGCGACCAAGGCGTGGTTATCCACACCCGGCATCGTTGGCAGGGCTGGAATGCGCAGGGGGATTTACTTATCCACAGCCCGGACGGCGAAAAAACCATCCACAGTGCTGCCGTGTTGCTGGCGCTGGGCGGCAGCAGTTGGTCGCGCTTGGGCTCTGACGGCGCCTGGCTCAAATTGCTGGAAGATAAAGGCGTGCCCTGCGCCAGGTTGCAACCGAGCAACTGCGGCTTCGAGGTGTCGGCCTGGAGCGAATTGATGGTCAGCAAATTCGCCGGCGCACCGTTGAAAAATGTCGTCATCGGCCTGGGCGATGACAAACCCCGCCTCGGCGAATGCGTGGTCACCGCCAGCGGTATCGAGGGCAGCTTGATCTACGCGCTGTCGGCGCCGATTCGTGAGGCGATCAACCGGAAAGGTTCGGCCACGGTGCATATCGATTTGCTGCCCAGCAAGCCGTTGGACAAGGTCCATGCCGCGTTGGCCAAGCCACGTGGTTCGCGCTCGATGAGCAAGCACTTGCACAGTCAGTTGGGGTTGGATGGGGTCAAGGCGGCGTTGTTGCGCGAGTTGGCACCCGCCGAACACTTCAATGATCCGGCGCAGTTGGCGGCGGCTATCAAGGCGCTGCCGCTGACCTTGGTGAAGACACGGCCGATGGATGAAGCCATCAGCACGGCCGGTGGTGTGCCGTTTGAAGCGTTGGATGAGCGGTTGATGCTCAAGCAATTGCCAGGGGTGTTTTGTGCGGGGGAGATGCTGGACTGGGAAGCGCCGACCGGCGGGTATTTGCTGACGGGGTGTTTTGCCAGTGGCAGGGCGGCTGGGCGGGGGATGTTGGAGTGGCTTAACCGCTGATATTCGTGGTGAATTCAAAGCCGCCATCGGGGGCAAGCCCCCTCCCACAGTTTGAATGTATTCACACATCAAAATGTGGGAGGGGGCTTGCCCCCGATGAGGCCATCAGCCACACCGCAAAATCACTTTTTCTTACGCGGCCCAGTATTAAACACCGGCACCTTACGCACCGGCTTGATCGAAGGCTCCGACGGCGCCACTTCGCCACTGTCCACCCACTTGCCCAGGTTGCGCTTACCACCGCCACCACCTGACGCCTTGGGCTTCTTCGGTTTTTTCGGTTTCTTCACCACCTGGCCGCTGGCATCGGTGTCGGGCACGCGGTGTTCCGGTTCGAAATCCGGCTCCATCTTGCGGGTCAACGTCTGGCGGGTCAGCATCTCGATGGCCGACAGCATGTTCACTTCATCGGCGCACACCAGGGAAATCGCCTCGCCGGTGTTGCCCGCGCGACCGGTACGGCCGATACGGTGGATGTAGTCCTCGGCCACGATCGGCAGGTCAAAGTTGACCACCAGCGGCAGGTCTTCAATGTCCAGGCCGCGGGCCGCCACATCAGTGGCCACCAGGATCTGCACATCGCTCGATTTGAAACGATCCAGCGCACGTTGGCGCGTGGCCTGCGGCTTGTCGCCGTGGATGCCATCGGCATTGATGCCCAGGCCCTGCAACTTATCCACCAGCGCATCCACGCCGTTACGGGTCTTGGCGAATACCAGCACCTGCTTCCAGCGGCCCTTGCGCATCAGGTGCACAAACAACTCCGCCTTGCGCTTCTTGTCCACCGGCACCACCCATTGCTTGACGGTGTTGGCGGCCACGTTGCGCGGGCTGACTTCGATGCTCAGCGGGTCGTTGAGCATCTGCCCGGCGAGCAGGCGGATGTCATCGGAGAAGGTCGCGGAGAACAGCAGGGTCTGACGCTTTTTCGGCAGCATGCGGTAGATGTTCGCCAGTTCTTCGGAGAAGCCCAGGTCGAGCATACGGTCGGCCTCATCCAGCACCAGGGTTTGCAGCTGATTGAGTTTCAGCGCGTTCTGGCGGAACAGGTCGATCAGCCGGCCAGGGGTGGCGACCAGCACGTCGACCCCCTTGCGCAGCTTCATCATCTGCGGGTTGATGCTCACGCCGCCGTACACCGCGTAGGTGGTGAGCGGCAGGTTCTGGGCGTATTCGGCAACGCTGGCGTGAACCTGCTCGGCCAGTTCGCGGGTCGGGCACAGGATCAGCGCGCGCACCGAGTTAGCGGCGACTTTCGGTCCTTCCATGGTCAGCAGTTGCAACAGCGGCACGGCGAAACCGGCAGTCTTGCCGGTGCCGGTCTGGGCCGCCGCCATCAGGTCGCGGCCAGCCAGCACCGCCGGAATCGCTTGCGCCTGCACCGGCGTCGGGGTCTGGTAGCCAAGCGTCTCAAGGGCGCGCAGCAAGGGTTCGATCAGGCCAAGGGTGGCGAAAGTCATGTAGTTACCGTAGGAAAAATTCAGCGCAAGGGCGTAATGCGCGGCAGTTTACCTTATTTCCGGCTTGGGCTTGCGCCACTGGGGCAGGCTGATCAATAGCACGGCACTGATGATCACCAACATCGCCAAGGCTTCTTCCAGGCCGATGGTCTCGCCGACGAACACAATCCCCAACAACACCGCCACCGCAGGGTTCACATAGGCATAGCTGGTCGCCGCAGCCGGGCGGACGTGCTTGAGCAGATACATATAGGCGTTGAAGGCGATGATCGAGCCGAACACCGTCAGGTAGGCCAACGCCAGCCAACCCTCCAGTGGCGGCATGGCCTGCAGGTGCTCACCGGAAAGCGCGCTGCCGATCAACAGGGTCACGCCCGCCACCAGCATTTCCGCAGCACTGGCCATGGCGCCCTGGGGCAGCGATAACTGCCGACTCCACACCGACCCGAATGCCCACGATGCCGCCGCGAACAGCAACAAGGCGGCGCCCACCGGGCTTGATTGCAGGGTGCTGCCCATGTTGAGCATGGCGATGCCGACAATCCCCAGGATCACCCCGGCCCATTCCAGCCGCGTATTGCGCGCGCCCCAGAAATACCCGCACAGCAAGGTGAACAGCGGCACGGTCGCCACCGCCAGGGCAGCCACGCCGGACGACACGCCCGCATGTTCGGCCAACGTGACGCCGCCATTACCGAAGGTGAGCAGCAAAATGCCGATCATCCCGGCGGCCTTCCATTGTGGCCATGTCGGCGCTGGCACCCCGCGCCATCTGAGGTAGCCATACATCAGCGCACCCGCCGTGCAGAACCGAATCCCCGCCAGCAACAATGGCGGCCAGTAGTCCACGCCGATGCGAATCACCAGGTAGGTAGACCCCCAAATCACATACAGCGCAAAAAAGGCGGCGATCAACGGTAAGGAAAAGCGACGTGGGCCAGGCATTGGGCGGCTCGAAGGCAGATATAAGAGATGCTTATTCTAAAAAGGCATGTGCTTAAACATAAGTTACAAAACCTGTTTAAACCGCCCATACACTTTTCAAAGCATGGTTATGAGGGCTATAAACCATGCTTTCGAAAGCCACCTGGCGTTGGAGCCTTTTCATGGACAAATATGACCGCATGCTCCTCAGCGCCCTGCTCGAAGACGGCCGTGCCTCTTACGCGCAACTGGCCCGCACAGTAAACCTCTCCGCCCCCGCCGTGGCCGAACGCGTGGCCAAGCTTGAGGCCAGCGGCGTGATCACCGGTTATCAGGCCAAGGTAGACCTGTCCAAAGTGGGTTTGCCGATTCAGTGTGTGATCGAACTGCGGTTGACCAACCATGGCAGCCAGAAGGTTTACGACGCCCTGGCGGAAATTCCCGAACTGACCGAGTGCCACCGCGTCACGGGCGATCCGTGCGTGATCATGCAAGCGGCGGTGGGGTCGATGCCGGAGCTGGAGAATCTGATCAACCGGATAGCGAAGTTCGGGTTCAGCAAGACCTCGATTATTTTGTCGAGCGCGATAGAGCGGCGAGTGCCGCTGGCGCAGTTGGAGGGCAAAAACGGTGGTTAAACATAGCCAGGTCGTCAGCCTCAGCCACCCGATCAGCCGGCGTATTCCGCTGTGGCCGGGCGATCCCCCCGTGGTGTTTGAAGACGTCGCGTCGCTGGATAAGGACGGCTATTTCCTGAGGCGTTTCAGCCTGGGCGAACATAGCGCCACCCATATGAATGCGCCGAACAGTTTCTATGCCGACGGGATGGGAATTGATGGTTATCAACCCGAAGACTTGGTGCGGCCCGCGGTAGTGATCGATGTGCACGGTAAAACCCGGAGCAATCCAGATTACGAAATCAGCCCACAGGATATTGAAGCGTGGGAACGTCAACACGGTCTTATCGAACCTGGCTCGGTGGTGCTGATGTACACCGGCTGGCAACACCTCTGGAACGACCCGTTAGCGTTTTTTGGGCAGGACGCGCAAGGCTCACACTTCCCTGGGATTGGTGAAGCGGCGATTCGGTTTTTGCTTGAACAGCGCCAGATTGCCGGGGTTGGCATTGATACCCACGGGGTTGATCCAGGGCAAAGCACCGCCTTCGCGACAAACCATGCGATATTGGCCGGAAATGGGATTGTGCTGGAATGCCTGACCCACCTCGACCGGCTTCCGGCCAAGGGCG
Organism: Pseudomonas sp. FG86; assembly: GCF_057808775.1. NCBI lineage: Bacteria > Pseudomonadati > Pseudomonadota > Gammaproteobacteria > Pseudomonadales > Pseudomonadaceae > Pseudomonas > Pseudomonas sp. FG86. The sequence continues at coordinate 59,103 of NZ_JBMDIS010000034.1, forward strand.
CCACGTTAGTGATAGGGGTACTAGGGCTGGAAGGCGGTTCGGGATCACCCGCATCGGTAATGGCATTTATTCCCTGACTTGCAGGCAGGCCCTGCCGACGCCATCGCAGGCAAGCCAGCTCCCACAATAGACCGCATGCAGTACGGGCTACTCGGTCAACTGTGGGAGGGGGCTTGCTCCCGATAGCGGAGTGTCAGTCACCAGATGTACCGGCTGACCCGCTGCATCGGGGGCAACCCCCCTCCCACACTTGGAACTTCGGTGTTCTTGGAGTTGTGGCTGGCTCAAAACCCGCGATGTTTCTTCAAATGCTCATTGATCTTCGCCGCCGGCACTTTCTGCAGGGTGCACAGCAGGTCGTGGGACAGTTCGCGCAAGCCATGGGTGCGCCGCAGTTCCTGGGCCAGGTGCGCCGTGAGGTTGGCGGCCATTTCCGCATCCGCCAGCGCCCGGTGAGCCTGGCCGGTGTGGGGCAGTTGGGCGTAGGTGTTGAGGGTGCCGAGCTTGTGGTTGGGCGCAGACGGCATCAGGCGGCGGGCCAGCAGCAGGGAGCAGGCGAATTTTTGCAGGCGGGTGCGGCGGATCAGGCCGAGTTCGAAGTCCCAGAACTTCTGGTCGAACGCAGCGTTGTGCGCCATCAGCGGCGTGGTACCGACGAACTCGTTGACTTCGTTCATCACCCGCTCGGCCGGCGGGGCGCTGCGCAGCATGGCGTTGCTGATACCGGTCAGTTGTTCGATAAAGCCCGGCACTCTCACGCCTGCGTTCATCAGGCTCTGGTAGCGGTCCACGATCTGCCCGCGCTCGAGGATAACCACCGCGATTTCCGTGGCCCGGCAGTGGCTGCTCGGGGTGATGCCGGTGGTTTCAAAGTCGATGACCGCTATACGTTCCAAACCTGTTCCAACTCCGTCTAACCATTTATTTATTGAGCCGCTGCGCTTATTTAAGCAACAACGCGCCTTCGATCGGCACGTAGCGGCTGGCGGCACGTATCAGTGAGTTGGCCGTCAGCCCCGGTACGCCGTAGGCCACGGCTTCGACGCCATGCTTGTGGATAATACGGTCGAGCAGCATGTCGAAATCACCGTCGCCGGAGGCCAGCACAATTTCGTCGACGTGGTCGGCAGCGTCCATGATGTCGATGGTAATGCCCACGTCCCAGTCGCCCTTGGCCGAGCCGTCGCTGCGCTGGATATACGGCTTGAGCTTTACGGTAAAGCCGAGGTTGCGCAGGATCTGCTGGAACTGCTGCTGTTTGCTGTCGCCACGGTCGATGGCATAGGCGTACGCCTCGACAATCTGCCCGCGCGAGCTGATGTCCGCCCACAAGGCGGCATAGTTGAAGTGGCAGCCGTACGCCTGGCGCACGGTGTAATAGAGGTTTTGTACATCGGCGAACACTGCAATTTTCTTCACCGCACTTCCCCATGACTGCCACTTGGACCCCGGACCCAAAGGCCCGGAAAGGTTGCCAGTATGCCAGCCACAGGAAAGTTTCCGGGAAAAATCAGACCGGGATGTTCAAGCGCCCCGGTCTGGTTGCGTCAGACAAAGGAGTCGTCGTCGCCGAAGGAGGAGTCGTCGTCGGAATAATCGTTGTCGGCGAAGCTGTCGGAGTTGCCGCCGCCCCAGCTGTCATTGCCGGCAAACTTCTGGTCATCGTTGCCCCAGTTGCTGTTATCGCTGGCCGGTGCCGGCTCTTCACGGATAATTTCTTCCACGACTTGCGGCTGTTGCGAGTTGTGGTTGAACAGGCTGCTGATCCCTTCGGCCAACATCACACCACCGGCCACGCCCGCGGCCGTTTTCAGCGCGCCACCGAGAAAACCACTGCCAATCGGCGCGGCAGGCTGTTGAGGCTGCTGATAGTTCTGCTGCGGTGCGCCGTAGTTCTGTTGTGGCGCAGGCTGGCCAAACGAAGGCCGTGCCGGTTCACGCCAGCCGCCGCCCGAAGATGCCGGGGCGCTCGGGGCCGGTTGTGCATCCCGGGAACCGCCGCCAAAGATGCTCGACAGGAAGCCACCGCTGCTCGGGGCCGGCTGCGCGGCCTGGGACTTGGCGCGCTGCAACTCATCCTGCAGTTGCTGGATCTGCTGTGCCTGCTGCTTGTTCTGCTCGTCGAGACTCTTGAGTGCGTGTTCCTGTACCAGGATCGACTGGGTCATGTAATACCCGGCGGCCGGTTGGCGAGTCATGTGCTCCTTGATCCGCGCTTCGGCCTGGGCGTCGCGGGGGGCTGAGTCCGTTTCGGCTTGCTGCAACCGTGAAAACAGTCCATCGATCAGGGTTTGCTCTTCGCTATTCATGGCGACCTCGTTAGATTGCCGGTAAAAAACAGGGGCCGGCCTATGATCGGGCCGGTGTATGTCAGTTATGGGGGTGTTACCAGTTGTTTCAATGATCTTTACTCAAGGTTTACGTTTGCTTGCCTACGGCACCTATCGGTTAAAGTGTGCCCCTGCTTTTTTTCGGCCTGTGATGACTCTGATGAATCCGTTAGACGTACTGCGCGACTCCTTCCGTTTTACCCAGCGCAACCTGGGTGCCATCGTCCAACTGTGCCTGCCGTTGGTGATCCTCGAAGCCCTGTTGCAACAGGTACTCGACCACACGCTCGGCCCGGACGCCTTCCCTGGCTATAGCGTGGTGGTGGGGTTGCTGGTGTACCCGCTGTACACCGGCGCACTGATCCTGTTCCTCGACGCCCGCACCCGTGGCGAGTCACCGCGCACCAAGGATGTATGGGCCATGGCCCTGACCCTGTGGCCACGCTTCGCCTTGCTGACGGCGATGAGCACCCTGCTGATCTTGCTCGGGCTGTCACTGTATTTCCTGCCGGGCCTGTGGCTGATGGTGGTGCTGGCGTTTGCCGAGTACCTGCTGGTGCTGCGCGGTATGTCGGCGCTGGAGGCGATGAAGGAAAGTTTCCGCCTGACCCGTGGGCATTTCTGGCGAATCCTGGTGTGCCTGCTGTGCGTCATGACGCCACTGTGGCTGCTCAAGGGGGCCAGCGTGGCGGCGTATCCCGAGCCCGCGCCGTTGCTGGGCCTGCTGATCGACAGTGCCCATAGCTTCCTGCAATTGTTTACCAGTGTGGTGCTGTTCCGTTTATTCATGCTGATCGGTGGCGATGCCGACGCGCGGTGATATGCTCCGTGTCACCCCTGAAACGCTATAAGCCGAGCCGATGACCCGTTTATTGCGCATCACCCTGCTGAGCCTGCTGATCCTTGCGGGCCTGCTGACGGCCCTGATCTACAGCCTGACCTGGCGCCCCGCCGACAAAGAAACCCTGCCCGTAAGCTGTGTCGCGCCCCGTGCGCCGACCCTGCTGCCGGGGCAGGCGCTCAAGGTCATGACCTGGAACGTGCAATACCTGGCCGGCAAGAACTACGTGTTCTGGTACGACAGCGCTGACGGCAGCGGACCGGACGAGCGCCCCACCGTCGAAGACATGGCTTTCAGCCTCGACGAAGTGGCGCGGGTCATCCGCGACGAGCAACCCGACATCCTGTTGTTGCAGGAACTTGACGAAGGCGCCAAGCCCTCCCACTACCAGGACCAGGTGGCGCTGCTGCAAGAGCGACTGGTCGACCTCTACCCGTGCAGTGCCCAGGCCTTCGACTGGAAAGCCGACTTTATCCCCAACCTGCATATCTTCGGCAGCGTCGGCCGCAAGCTGGTGACATTGAGCCGCTACCAGATCGAACACGCCGAGCGCCTGCAATTGCCGGTACCGCCCGCCAATATCATCAGCCGGCAGTTCCAACCCAAGCCGGCGTTGCTGCTGACCTACCTGCCGCTGAGCGATGGCGGCCAACTGGCGGTACTCAATACCCGCCTGGATGGCGACGCGCCGGGGCGTTCAGCCGTGCTGGAGCAAGTGCAGGCAACGGTGAAGCTGCTGGATAAGTTCGAAAGCCGTGGCACGCCGTGGTTGATTGGTGGGGATTTCAACCTGCTGCCGCTGGGGCAGTTCCTGCGCCTGGACGCCGGCAAGCGCGGCCAGTATTCGCCGGACAGTGAGCTGCATTTGCTGTGGGATAAGTACCCGATGATCCCAAGCAACAGCGAATCCAGCGGGATTGATCGTGAGAAATGGCTGACGCATTTTCCCAATGACCCGAATATCGATGGCCCGGATCGCACCCTGGATTACCTGTTCTACAGCTCGCGGATCAAGCGAGTGGAGGCCAAGGTACGGCAGGAGGATACGTTGCGTATTTCCAACCATCTGCCGGTGATTGCACGGTTCCTGCTGCCGGCCGCGCAATAGTCAATGTGGGGGGGTGGTGCGACGGTTCGCACTTGCCCCCGATGGTGGCGTGTCAGTCAGCTCATCTGTAACCGATCCACCGC
>NZ_JBMDIS010000035.1:0-63213 GCF_057808775.1 Pseudomonas sp. FG86
ATGGTAGTGTGGGGTTTCCCCATGTGAGAGTAGGTCATCGTCAAGATTAAATTCCAGAACCCCATTTGCGAAAGCAGATGGGGTTTTGTTTTGGGCGATCGAAAAGCGCAGGCGCAAGCGTGCTCACGCAGGACGATAACGCTGACGCGCACCGTCGGGCACACCGAACCCACTCCAAATCCCCGCACTTGCCCCCAATCGCCCGACAAATTTGCACAGTTATTTCTGAACCAGACCACTAGAATAGGCACCTAACCTTTTTTAGAGTCAGAGCCCTATCTATGCCCGACCCGGTTGATACCCTCAAGGTGTCGGATTTACCACTGGACGACCTGGTTGCATGTCATGAGTGCGACTTGCTGATGCGCAAACCAACGCTTGCCCTTGGCGAAAAGGCCCAATGCCCGCGTTGCGGGTACGAGCTTTACGCTCACCGCCACAATGTCGTTGAGCGCAGTCTTGCCCTCGTGCTCGCCGCGCTGTTGCTGTACATCCCCGCGAACTTTTTACCCATCATGCAGCTCAATCTACTCGGGCAATCCTCTGAGGACACCGTGTGGAGTGGCGTTGTCGGTTTGTTCGATACCGGCATGCAAGGCGTTGCCGCCGTGGTGTTCCTGTGCAGCATGGGTATTCCCTTGCTCAAGCTGCTTTGCCAACTGGCAGTGTTGCTCAGCATTCGCTGGAAGATGGGCCGCAGTTACGGGCTGTTGCTGTACCGCATCTACCATCATATGAAGGACTGGGGGATGTTGGAGGTCTATTTGATGGGGGTGTTGGTAGCGATCGTAAAACTCGCAGATATGGCTTCTATCACAATCGGTCTGGGGCTAGCCTGCTTTGTCAGCCTATTAATGGTTCAGGTTCTGCTTGAGGTGGTGATGTCGCCGCACCAGATCTGGCAAGCACTGTCAGGAGAAGATGATCATGCGGGCGATTGATGCAGGCATTCTGATTTGTACCGAATGTCACGAACTGAACAAGCAAGAGCCGGATGCCGATGAGCAATCCTGCAGCCGTTGTGGTGCGCTGATCCATGCCCGCCGTCCCAACAGCCTCACGCGCACATGGGCATTGCTGATCACCGCGGCCATTTTATATATTCCCGCCAACCTGCTACCGATCATGACCATCAACTCCCTTGGCCAGGGTGATCCCAGTACCATCATGTCGGGTGTCATCCAACTGGTGCAGCACGGGATGTTCCCCATCGCCGCCGTGGTGTTCATTGCCAGTATTCTGGTGCCGACATTCAAGCTGGTGGGCATTGGTCTGCTACTGTTCTCGGTGCAGCGTCACCAACCGCTGTCCGCGCAACAACGCATCATCATGTACCGATTTATCGAATTCATTGGCCGCTGGTCCATGCTGGATATCTTCGTGATCGCCATCCTGGTGGCGGTTGTAAACTTTGGGCGGCTTGCCAGCGTCGAGGCCAACCTCGGCGCAGCAGCCTTCGCCAGTGTGGTGATCTTGACGATGCTTGCCGCAGTAACTTTTGATCCCCGACTGATTTGGGATAACACGGAGTCGGACGACGACCATGAGTGATTTGCCTAAAGCTAAAACCCGACCGGCCTCGAATTGGTCGGCAATTTGGGTCCTTCCCCTGATTGCGCTGATCATTGGTGGCTGGTTGGGATGGCGTGCCTATTCCCAGCAGGGCATTGAAATCCAAGTGCGTTTTGAAAGTGGCGAAGGCATCCAGGCCAACAAAACCGAAGTGGTCTACAAAGGTATGTCAGTGGGCAAGGTCAAGACCTTGGCCCTTGACGATGAGGGCAACAATCGCGGGGTGATTGCCACCATCGAGATGAACAAGGACGTCGAGCAATACCTCAAGACCAACACCCGCTTCTGGCTGGTCAAGCCCAGTGTCAGCCTCGCCGGTATCACCGGCCTGGAAACCTTGGTCTCAGGTAATTACATCGCTGCCAGCCCAGGCGACGGCGAACCCACACGCAAATTCAAGGCCCTCTCCGAAGAGCCGCCATTATCCGACGCCAAGCCCGGCCTGCACCTGACCATCAAGGCCGACCGTCTCGGATCGCTTAACCGTGGCAGCCCAGTGTTCTACAAACAGATCCAGGTCGGCCAGGTCAAAAGCTACCTGCTGTCCGAAGACCAGAGCACCGTTGAAATCAAGGTTTATATCGAACCAACCTACGCCAACCTGGTGCGCAAACACACGCGTTTCTGGAACGCCAGCGGCATCAGCATCGATGCCAACCTCTCTGGAGTGAAGGTGCGCAGCGAGTCCCTCTCCAGTATCGTTGCCGGCGGTATCGCCTTCGCCACGCCGGAGAACCGCAAGGATAGCCCTCCCACTGATCCGAGCCTGCCGTTCCGCCTGTACGAAGATTTCGACGCTGCCGCAGCCGGTATCAAGGTCAAGGTCAAACTTACCGACTTCGAAGGCTTGCAGGCCGGACGCACCCCGGTGATGTACAAAGGCATTCAGGTCGGCAGCCTGAAAACCCTGAAGATCGATCCAGACCTGTCCAGCGCCAATGCTGAGCTGACCCTTGACCCATTGGCCGAAGATTATCTGGTGCAGGACACCCAGTTCTGGGTGGTCAAACCGTCCATTTCCCTGGCCGGTATCACCGGGCTTGAAGCGTTGGTCAAAGGTAACTACATCGCCATCCGCCCTGGCGACAAAGGCAGTGCGCCACAGCGTGAATTTGTCGCCCGGGCCAAGGCCCCGCCATTGGACCTGCGTTCGCCAGGCCTGCACATGGTGCTGTTCACTGACAACCTTGGGTCCCTGGATGTAGGCAGCCCGATTCTCTACAAGCAGGTCAAGGTAGGTTCGGTGCAGAGCTATCAGTTCTCGCGCAAGAACAAACAGCTGGTGATCGGCGTCCACATCGAGAAGGAATACGCCAATCTGGTCAACGGTTCGACGCGCTTCTGGAATGCCAGCGGCGTAACCTTGACCGGCGGACTCACCGGCGGCATCCAAGTGAAAAGTGAATCCCTGGCCAGCTTGATGGCCGGTGGTATTGCCTTCGAAACGCCGGAACCGAACGTACCGCTGAAAAAGCGCATTCCACGTTTCCGCCTGTTCGCCGACCGTGAGGCCGCCAACCAGCATGGCACCCTGGTGACCATCAAGGTCGACCGCGCCGATGGGCTGCGTCCTGGCACGCCTGTTCGTTTCAAAGGGCTGGATGTGGGCAAGATCGAGAGCGTCGACTTGAGCGCCGATATGCAGTCGGTATTGCTCGGCGCGCGTATCACCCAAGTTGCGGACCGCATCGCGCGCGTCGGCAGTCAGTTCTGGGTGGTCAAGCCTGAACTGGGCCTGATGAAAACCTCCAACCTGGAAACCCTTGTCACCGGGCAGTACATCGAAGTACAGCCTGCGGTGAAAAACGCCGGGCCACAAAAGAGCTTTGTCGCCCTGGACCAACCCCCTGAAACCGCCCACCAGGAGGCGGGCCTGAGCCTGGTGCTCAGTGCCGCGCGCCGTGGTTCGTTGAAGGAAGGTGTACCGGTCACCTACCGTGAAGTCACCGTGGGCAAAGTGACTGGATATGAACTGGGCCAGACCGCCGACCGCGTACTGGTCCACATCCTGATCGAGCCCAAGTACGCTCCCCTGGTACGCAGCGGCAGCCGCTTCTGGAACTCCAGCGGCTTTGGTCTCGACTTTGGCCTGTTCAAGGGGGCGACGGTGCGGACGGAGTCCCTGGAGACGCTGGTCGCCGGCGGCATCGCCTTTGCCACGCCCGATGGCGAGCGCATGGGGAGTGCGGCGCGACCGCAGCAAACGTTCCCGCTGTTCGACAAGTTTGAAGACGAGTGGCTGACCTGGGCGCCTAAAATCCCACTCGGTAAATAGACCTGGGCGCCGCTATCGGGAGTAAGCCCCTCCCACATTTTGATTTGTGAGCGCATTCAACATGTGGGAGGGAGCTTGCTCCCGATGGGGCCTCAAAGACGACGTAAAACCCAGCCCAAAAAAAGGCCGCGATCGATCAGATCGCGGCCTTTTTGCATTTCAACGCCGAGCGTCAGACCTCATCCAACTCCGGCTCATCTGCCTGCACATTCACCGTGGCCTTCACCACATCGTGGCGGCGGATGTACTTCCAATCCGCCTCATCGATATAGATCCCGTTCGGTCCGCTGCCGCCCTCCAAGTCGATTGCGACCTGGGCTGAGACCTGCGGTTTCACACTGGCCAGGATCGGCACGAAGCCCAGTTGCAGGCTGGTCTCCAGCAATGCGGCCTGGTTCTTCTCGTCGATATCCGCGGCTTCATCGAGATAGTACGGCAGCCGTACGCGACCGGCCTGGTCGCGGTCCATCAAGTGCAGCAACAAGTACATGTTGGTCAGCGCCTTGATTGTCATCGTGGTGCCGTTGGACGCGGCACCATCGATGTCGGTGTGGATCACCGGCTGACCATGCACCTTGGTGATCTCGAAGGCCAACTCGAACAAATCCTTGAGGCCCAACTGGTTATGGTTTGCCGCTACCAGGCGCGCCAGGTATTCCTTGGCCTCTTCGTTCTTGTTGTCCTGCTCGGCGCTCTGGCTGAGGTCGAACACCGACAGGGTTTCGCCTTCTTCATACTGACCGGCACTGTGGATGATCTGGTCGATATGCTTGAGGGCTTCCTTGTTGGGCGCCAGCACGATACGGAAGCTTTGCAGGTTGGACACCTGGCGTTTGTTGATCTCGCGGTTGAACAATGCCAACTGGTGCTCAAGGCTGTCATAGTCGCTGCGGATATTGCGCAGGGTCCGCGCGATATCGGTGACTGCCGCACGCCGTGCCTTGCCGAGGGTCAGTGCTTCATCGGTACGGTGCGCATAGGCGTTGATCAGCAGTTGCAGGCGACGCTCCACGTCATCCTCGCTGTCGAACTTGGCCACGCCCTTGAGGCGTACCTGGGCGTACAGCGCTTCGATCTGGCCATCAGCGCGCAGCAAGCCCTGCCAGCTGTCCTGATAGTCATTGAGCAGCGGCAACAGGTTGTCCATGGAGTCGTCGACCGGGTCCATGAACGGCGTGCCGAACGGCAAGTCCGCCGGCAGCAACTGACGACGGCGCAAGGCGTCATCCAGGGTGCGTTGCTTGGCTTCCATATCGCCGATCTGGCGACCGACCAGTTGCAGCTTGGCCGACAGTTGCTGGACACGTTCGGTGAACGCATCGCTGGAGCGCTTCAGTTCATCCTGGGCGGCTTCCATTTGCGCCAGCTGTTCCAGCTTCTCACCTTCTTCGGCGCTCAGGGTTTGCGCGCGGCGGAAGTCTTCGAGGGCTTTTTGTGCGTCCAGCACCTGCTGGTACAGCGCTTCAGTCTGGGTCTTGCTCGCGGCACGGTCAGAGGCCACGGCCTGCTGGGTCTTGAGCTGCTTGAGTTCTTTCTCCAGGCGTTCTTTCTGGTCACGCAATGCCGCGCGATCCGCCAGGGCCTGTAATGCCGGGGGCTCGATGTGCGAGATGTCGATGGACAGCCCCGGCACTTCGAAACGCTCGCCCTTGAAGCCATCCAGGATCAGTTCCAGGGATTTGACCCACTGGCCGTCCTCATCCAGCGTAATGCCATGCTCGCCCAACGGCAGGCTGAACAGAGAACTGTTGAACAAGCGCATCAGACGCTCGACATCCTGCTGTGAGAATTCTTCACGCAGTTTGGCGTAGCTATTGTTATCCGCGTGATCAAGCTGCTGCTTGACCGACTTCAAGCGTTTTTCCAGGTCGCGCAGACGCTCGTCCAAATCCTCGGCGCTGAACTGCCGTGACTGCGCCAGGGCGCCGGCCAGTTCATCGTGGGCATCCTTGGCCGCCAGCAGTTGTTGTTCCAGCACCTTGACGTCATCGACCAAGGCAAATCGATGCTTGAGCACCGACAGCTCGCCCAGCCAACGCTGGATACCGCTGATTTCCCGCTCCAGGCGCATCAGCTCCTGGGTGCCGCCGCGCTGGTCGTTTTGCAGCGCGTCCTGCTCGTTGCGGTAGTGCTCGGCCTGGATGGTCAGCTCTTCCTTGCGCGCACTGGCGTAGTCCGACCAGGTGCCCAGCAGCGAATCCAGCAGCGGCGACAGGCGATGCAATTTGCCACGCAGGATGTCGCGCTGTTTCACACCATTGGCCAGTGCTTCAACCAGCGGTCCTGCGGCGACCAGGGAGTTGTAGTCCTGCTCCATGCGTCGCACGTCGCGGAAGGCTTCTTCACACGCGGCGATGTAATCGACACTGCCGGAGCGCAGGCTGTGCTCGAACGCATCGAGGAACAATTGCTTGAGCTTGGCCGCGGTGATTTCGCGCATGTGCAGCAGGTTGATAAACAGTGCGCGGAAGGTCTTCAGGCTCTGTTCGCTGGTGGAACGCAGCGGGATCAGGGTCAGGTCCAGCGGGATCGACGTGTGGCCGCCCACCAGCAAACGGCGTAGTTCATCGGGCTTGAGCTCGTAGGCTTTCAGACCCTCGCGCTCCAGGTTGGTGAACAGTTCTTTCTGACGCAGGCAGGTGTCGTTTTTCTGGTAGTGGGCCAGGTCCAGCTTGCCGGCGTAGGCGAAGAACTGGTGACCAAAGCCGCCTCCCGGGCCGCGACCGACCACGCCGATCACATGCGGGCCGTGGGGCAGGGAGACCTCTACGAGGATGTAGCTGGTGTCGGTGGCAAAGTAGAAGCGCCGCGATTGTTCCAGGGTGTACTTGCCGAAACTCATGTCCGACATGCGCGCCAGGATCGGGAACTGCAAGGCGTTGATCGACGCGGATTTACCCAGGTTGTTCGCGCCATACACCGACAGCGGCTCTTCCAGCGGGAACAGGCCCAGGCTGTAGCCGGCGGTGTTCAATAGGGCGAAGCGGCGGATGCCGTAGCGTTCCTTGCTCATGCGTCGGTCTCCTGTTCTTCGGCAATGGCGCGGGCCAGGGCGTCTTCTTCGCTTTCGTCGTCAAAATCACTCAAGTCCAACGGGTCATCGGTCTTCAGCAGTTTTTCATCGCTGTCTTCGTCGATGATCACCGGGGCAGGCAACGGCAACACGCTGTGCACGCTGGCCGCCAGGTCGCGGTCCTGCTGCACCGACAGGCACACATCGAGGAAGCGGTGCATCGGCGGCAGGAAGCGATAAATACCGTTGTCTTCGCTGGCGAAACCCAATTGGGTCATGCGGCGCATGATTTTTTCTTCGAGTTCTTCCTGGGTCTGCACTTCGGCCTGGATAAACAGATCGCGGTACTTTTCCAACAACGAGGGCAGTTCGTCGCGGCCCAGGCTGCCACCGTCGAGCACGGCAATCGGGTCGCGGCCCTGGTCGGCCAAATGCTCGACGATGATGAAGGTGAACAACGCCAGGCGTTGGGCGGTCTTGTTCACCTGCGCGCTGGCAATGGCGGAGTCGGGTACGAAGTAGTAGAAGCCCCGGGTATCGCACACCAGCTCAAAGCCAAGGGCCTTGAACAGCGTACGGTACTGATCCTGGAAATTCGACAGTTGCGCGTACAGCTCCGGGTCTCGGCGGCTGACGTGGTAACCCTTGAACAGCTCGCGAAAAATCGGCGCCAGCTGGGACAGTTCGGATAGATCAAGATGCATAAGGAGTGCTCGCAGAATGCTCGGCCGCGTCAGGGCTGGCCGGGAGCAGGGCGAATGAGCGCAGGCTGACCTGGTGCTCGTGTGTGTGGTAATCGCGGCGTTCCAGACGCTCGCGCTTGAAGCGTTTTTCGCGGGACAGGCGTGAGAACCAATACAGCAATTCGTCGGTGGCGCCGTCCGGCTCCTGTTCCAGCAGCCAGGTCATCAGGTCCGGCATCGGCAGCGCGTCTTCGCAGCGTTCGAGCATTTCCTTGACCGTGCGCGGTGCGCGCTGGGCTTCGCCTTTATGGGACTTGTGCGCCTTGGGGAAACGCGCCGGTTTCGGCTCGAAGTTCGCCAGGGCGTATACGTAGGCCTCGACCTGACTCGCGCTGCCAAGGAAGGTGCTTTGCGGCCGGGTAAACATCGGCATCGCGGCCTGCGGCACAGCATCCAGGCCTTTGCGGCGGATGGCCGATAGCGCGAGTGCTGCGCCACGGGTCACGGCGTTGTGCCGACGTGCTTCTTCACGCAGTGGCAACAGCAGTTCCCGTGCGTGACGCAAGGTCAGTTGGGCGCTGGTCTGCATCTCGAGAATGCGCGCGTGGGTACGCAGCAGCATGTCGTCGTCCACCAGGTGGCCGAGGCGCTGTTGCTCGGTGAGCATGCGCAGCAGCACATTTTCCACCTTGCGCACGCCTTGCTCGAAGGCGCCGTCGGCGTTCACCAGTTGGATCATCGGTTCGACGTATTCATCCCAGGTCGCCAGGACTTCGGCATAACGCTGGCGCAACGGGATCTGCCGGTCGCTGGTCTTGGCGCGGTCGGCCACGGCAGCGAGGGCCTGTTCGTCGTTGGCGAGTTTTTTCAGTACGTCGCGCACACGCATGTCCAGCAGGCGCAGTTGCCGCGCCAGGTCGTGGCCATCACGGATGTCGAAGGCGTCCTGGATATAACCGGCCAAGCGCTCGAGGTGGCGCAGGTAAGCTTCGATTTCCAGGCACAGGCCAAGCCGGTGCTCCTTGCGAAGATAGGCGAGGAAGTCGTGGATCTGTGCATTGAGCTCGAAACGGTTCGGGCTCTTGGCGACAGGTACCAGGATATCCAGGCGAATCCACACGTCCAGCAGGCTGGTGATGTCCTGGGGCGTGCTGTCCAATTGTTGGGCGGCCAGTTGTGCGCGCAACTCGCCCAGGCTCAGCGTGCCTTGGTCGAAGTGTTCGCACAGTGGCTCAAGTAGGGCCCAGTGTTCGGCGAGGGCGCGCAGGACGCGCTTGGGTTCGATCATGGGAATGGCCGGCTGGTTGGCGATTAAAAGTCGCGATTGTACTGCATCAGGCGCGGGATTTATCCACAGCCGGTCAGTGCGCAGTGGGCGATTGTTACCGAACAGCGGTAGAATCCCCGTTCTTTACTTATCCACAAGTGGCCGAGCTGTGCTTATCGAGTCCCGACGTCGCGCTTACTTGACCGCCATGCAGGTGGTCAACTGGCTGCCCCGCACCGAACTGCCGTTTGCCGCCCCGTCGCGGCCCGAGTTGTTGCAGGCGCTCGAGCCCTATGAGGCGTTCGAGACCTCCGGGGAAGAAGCCGCTGCGCCCGTGGCGGTGGTCAAGCCAGAGCCGCCTGTGCGGCCGGTGGTGGAGCGCGCCAAGGTCGAGGTGCCACGTCCGTCGCCGATGGCCAAGCCGGTAGTCGCTGAAGAGGCGGCACCCGTGGTCAAGGCGCCGGTCGTCCCGCCACCGCGTTTTGCCCTGCAATTGCTACGGGCCGGACGTTGCCTGTTGCTGGTGGAACTGCCTACCGGCGAGCGCTTCCAGACCCGTGACCCGGCCTACATGCTGCTCAAGGACATGCTGCGCGCCGCCGGCCTGCCCGACAGTCCGCAAATTGTCGGCGACCCCGTGCGTTGGCCGCTGCTGGTGCGCGGCACGATGGACCAGGGCCCGGAAGCCGCGCGGGATTTTGTCCAAGGTTTTGTCTCGGCGCGTTTGGAAGACGAACCCTGCGTGTGCCTCTGGCTGATCGGCCTGCCTGCCGTGCGCTTTGCCGGTGAGGCCAATGCCGAGGCGTGGTACCGCGAGCTGCAGGTCGAAGGCCTGGGCTCGGTATGGGCCCTGCCGGGCCTGGAATTATTAATGGAAGAGCCACAGCGTAAGGCTGATGTCTGGCAAGCCATGCGCCGGCTGATGGCGCGCTGGAAAACAACCGATGAGTGAGGCTTTATCCTTCCGCCCGATGACCGAGGCAGACCTCGACGCCGTGCTGAAAATCGAATACGCGGCATTCAGCCATCCCTGGACCCGCGGGATCTTCCTCGACGGGCTGGGCAAATACCAGATCTGGTTGATGTTTGAAGGCGAGCAGCAAGTGGGCCACGGCGTGGTGCAGATCATCCTCGACGAAGCGCATTTGCTGAACATTACCGTCAAGCCGGAAAACCAGGGCCGTGGCCTGGGCCTGGCGCTGCTGGAACACCTGATGTCTCGCGCCTATGCGGCCAACGCGCGGGAATGTTTCCTCGAAGTGCGTGACAGCAACACCGGCGCGTTCCGGCTGTACGAGCGCTATGGCTTCAATGAAATCGGCCGTCGGCGCGATTACTACCCGGCCGTCGGTGGGCGCGAAGATGCGGTCGTCATGGCCTGCACCCTGGTCGACTAAATCCATAGCCCAATGTGGGAGGGGGCTTGCCCCCGATAGCAGTGGACCAGCCAGCTCATCGAGTGACTGACACACCGCCATCGGGGGGCAAGCCCCCTCCCACATTGGGATTTTCGCAGAGTCAGCGATTGCCGTCGACAGGGTCCAGATCAGCTAATTCGGCCTCATCCAGGCCATTGCCGCCGCCAATTTCATCTTCATCCACGATGCTCAGGTCAAAATCCGCCGGGTTGTCTTCACCCGCCTCCCGAGCATCTCGCGCGCCATCCTCATGGATCAGCGTTTCCGGGCTCATATCATCATCAGTCGACTCATGATCATCGGTAGAAGCCCCGGTCATCCCCGCCTCGCGCACCCGTTCGTCAGGCATCAAGTGTTTGCGCTCGCCGCGAGGTATCTCATTACCGATTCCCGCCGTCGGCTCCTCCTCGTCAAAGTCCAGCTCGCGCATCGAGCCCATGCGATCTTCGTTGTCATCAATCGGTTCGGGCTGGGTAGCACCGTACGGACGTCGTGATTCAGTCATGGCCAATCCTCATACTGTGGGGCTTATAGTGTGTGGACAGGCATTGCGCCCCAAAGATTCAAGCTGATTCATGTTTGTTATTCACCGGCAGGGCGTGACCCGGACGACGGGTTGTCAGTCACAAAACTGCGCATCATTCCTGAGGCTTTCCCTGATGAACGAACTACAAGACCTGCTTGATAACAACGAACGCTGGGCGGATGCGATCAAACAGGAAGATCCCGAATTCTTCGCCAAGCTCGCTCGCCAGCAGACCCCGGAATACCTGTGGATCGGCTGTTCTGACGCCCGAGTGCCGGCCAACGAGATCGTTGGCATGCTGCCGGGTGATCTATTCGTGCACCGCAACGTGGCCAACGTGGTGCTGCACACTGACCTCAATTGCCTGTCGGTGATCCAGTACGCGGTCGATGTACTCAAGGTCAAACACATCCTCGTCACTGGCCACTATGGCTGTGGCGGCGTGCGTGCATCGATGCAGGACCGCCAGTTCGGCCTGATCGACGGCTGGCTGCGCACCATTCGCGACCTGTACTACGAAAACCGTGACCTGCTGGCCCAGTTGCCGACTGAAGAAGAGCGCGTCGATCGCCTGTGCGAGTTGAACGTGATCCAGCAAGTGGCCAACGTCGGCCATACCAGCATTGTGCAAAACGCCTGGCACCGTGGGCAGAGCCTGTCGATCCATGGTTGCATCTATGGCATCAAGGATGGCCGCTGGAAGAGCCTGAACACCACCATCAGTGGCTTTGAGCAACTGCCACCGCAATATCGCCTGCGCCCGTTAGGCGAAGCCTAACGGTATTCGGGGCCGCGCTTGCTCTCCAGCACGCGCAGCCCCTCGGCGCTTATCTGTTCCTCTCGGCCTTTGATCCAGCCCCGGCAGTTGGGCGCGCCACAGTGGCAGGCAAATTGATGGGGCAAGATGTCACCGCTGTCGGCGTAATCGATGGTCAGCCAGTTTCCGACGGCAATCGGCACCACGGCCCATAGCTCCAGATAGTGGGTGTCGAAATAGACATTCGGGCTGCAAGAGTGACGCAGCAGGCCGCAGAACCATCGGTCGTACAGATGAATACGCGATGAGATCTGGAAGGTGTGCTGGCGCCGCTCGCTGAGGGCATAGCCCGACACCTTGGCAATACGCGTTCGGCTGTCAAAGGCGACACGGGCCTTGATCCCCGTGGGGTCGCCGTTTCGGTTGCGCACCACTTGAAACTGGCGGGTCGAGGGGTAGCCGCACTCAAACAGCGATGTCGCAAAGGGATAGAGGCAGTCAGTCGCAACAGTTTTAGCCTTATCCATGGCTTGAGTCTTCATAACTCTCCTTGGTAGGGCTGCGTCGACCTGCGGATGGTGTCTGACTGCCAGTCTTGCAGCGGATGGCCCGGCTCAAGACTCGCTCAAGATTGAACCGATTTCTACTGTCAGAGTTGACAGTAGAAATCGTTTTTTTTGCGCTCTAGAGCGCTGGAATGCTGATCGTCGGGGTGGGCGCGGCGTTTTTAAGCTGTTTGAGCTGTGACTTGATCGCGGGCGTGGCGCATTTGGCATTCGCCTGTTCAGGGCTCAGGTTGCGCACCGAGGTATAGAACAATTCACAGGTCTGTTCTTTGCGCGTGACCTGCCAGGTGTTCATGCATGCCTTGAGTAGCACATTCGGATCGCTCGCCGGTTTTTGCCCCATCCCGGCTTGCCAGCAGGCGGCACTCAGGTCCTGGCCCATCACTTTCAAGCCTGCTTCGTCAGCCTTCTGCTCGTCGCCGTCATAGGTGTCGGGGCTGGCCGCATACCAGATGTAGCTGGGATGGTTGGCGCCCAGGACCGACACGGTTTTACCCGCTTCCGGGCTGATTTGCGCCAGGCCCAGCACCCCCACGGTTTGCCCGTATTGTTGCTTGATCCAGCTGCGCACCGGCGCGCCGAACGCGACCATTGGCAATGAGCCGCTGGGCCGCACGCTCAGTTCCTTGACCATGCGGGTCTGGTAGTCGGTGAAGTAACCGTAGACGCTCTCCAAGTCCTTGCCGGCGTTGGACGGTGCGGCGATGGGCGCGATGTCGATGATGGTCTGGTACGCCGGGGTTTCGGTGGCCGGTATGCCATTGTCGGTGAGCAAGGTGGCCCAGCGGTCGGTGGTGGCCGATTCCAGGTAATCCTGGGCCTGGGTCAGTGAGTAATCCGGGGGGAAGTGCAGCAGCTCAATGCTCTTGCGGTTTTCCAGGGCCATGCCCAACGGCAGGAACAGGTACCAGTTGTAGGCCCACTTGCCGTCGACGTTGAGTTTGCTGGCGCCCCGGTAGGCCAGGTCGGCGGTGTCGAGCAGTGCCGTCAGCGGGTGCCCGTAGCTGTCGGGTACGCCACTGAAGGTCGCGACGACCTGGCCCTCATGGGTTTTGACACTGACCTTGGCCCGACTGTAGCCGTCGCGTTGCAGGCTTTGGTTCAGGTAATGCTCGACGGTCTGCTCCAGCGTCCATGGACGAAAGCAGATCACGTTGCAGTTATTGGGGTAAGCGAACAACTGGGTCACCCGTTGCGGGCTACCCAGGGGTACTTCGATGTCGGCCTGTACCACCGCACTGGCCATCAGTGCGGCCAGGGCGAAGGACAGCCTGGTCGATTTGAACATACTTGATTCCTTGTCAGCGAAAGCCCGTCTGCGCGGGATGAAAGCCCACCTCCACACAGTAGCGGCTGACCGGGAAAACCGCGTCCTAAATCGTCGGGTGTGTCGTTATTGGATAAGCCGTCCTACACGCTGAACTGCAAGGCATTGCTCAAATCGCCCATGGGTTTCTGGCCGCGGGCAATCATCGCGTCATCCCGCTGCTTGAGGCCGTCCAAGGTCTCCAGCTGGAAGACTCGGGTAATCAGGCGCAGGATCGACGCCGTGTCGTACACCGTATGGTCCACCGTGCCTTTGCGCGCAAAAGGTGACACCACCAGCGCCGGCACTCGCGTACCAGGGCCCCAGCGGTCGCCCTTGGGCGGTGCCACGTGGTCCCACCAGCCACCGTTTTCATCGACAGTGACCACCACCACCATGTTTTTCCACTGCGGGCTCTCCTGCAGCACCTTCAGGGCACGCACGATATGGCGGTCGCCGGAGGCCACGTCGGCATAACCCGCGTGCATATTGAGGTTGCCCTGGGGTTTGTAGAAGGTCACGGCGGGGAGCTTGCCCGCCTCGGCGTCGGCGAAGAACTTGTTGGTGCTGGATTCGTCGCCCAAGCCCGCGTCGCGCAGGCGCTTGTCACGCTCCGCACGGTTTTCGGGCCCTTGCTGCTTGAAGTAGTTGAACGGCTGGTGGTGATACTGGAAATTCGGGATCTTCGGAATGCCGCCCGAGTCCTTGAATTGGTCCAGCGTCGCCTGCCAGGCCCCGGCGTACCAGGCCCAGTCGACGTTCTTTTTCGATAGCTTGTCGCCGATGTGTTCGTGGGTTTGCGGCACCAGCACGTTGGGCAGGTCGGCTTTGGCGTAGTCCGGGTTTTCCGGGTCGCGAATCCAGGTCGGCCAGTAGGGCGGGGCCAGGGTGTTCACGCCGTAACCGTCAGGGGTCAGCGCACTGGGGCCGAACTGCGGCGGGCCGGTCATGGCGCTGGCCGGGGATTTATCCAGGGGTTTGAGGCGCGGGTCAGTCGGGTCATCGCTTTGCAGCGTGGCGATCTGCGCCTTGGCCACCGACTGCGCGGCATTCGGATAAAACGGCGCGGTGGCGCTGATCAGGTACTGGTGGTTGAGGAACGAACCGCCGAAGGCACCCTGGAAGAAGTTATCGCAGAGCACGAACTCCTTGGCCACGTCCCACAAGCGTAGGGAATAACGGCTCTGGGCGTAATGCCCCATCACCAGGCCACCGGAGTCGGCCCAGGCAACGAAACCATCGTTCTTGCCGCCGTTGATCTGCATCTGGTTCTGATAGAACACGTGCCACAAGTCGCGGGTGACCAGGCTCAAGGGCAGGTCTTCGGCGTTCGGGCCCTTGAGGGCGAACGGGGCGTTGGGCAGGTTTTCCTGGAATTGCACTTCGCTGGGGTAGGTCACCCCATCCACGCTTTGCGGGCCGACCTGCAACACACCGCCCCAGACGGGGGGCAGGGTGGTCAATAAGCTGCCGTCGCGGTCGCGTTGCTGCGTGTCGGCGGCAGAAAGCGCCGACAGCGGTTTCTCAACGCCGGGGAAGTCCGCAAACAGATTGTTGAAGCTGCGGTTCTCGGCATAGATCACTACCACGGTCTTCACCTGGTCGTGCAACGCCTTGTCCAGCTCCTGGGGTGTGAGCGGGCGTGCCACTGGCTTGCCCGGTGCTTCGCTGCCATTGCCGCAGGCACTCAAGGTCGCGCCAACCCCCAGCACCGCCGCGCCCCCCAGGAAGCGCCGACGGCTGGTATCTACCGGCGGTTGGGCGATGGAGTCGGGGGCAGGGCGGTCTTCGTGATCGTCACTCATTGCGGGGAGTCCTTGCTGGCGAGATGTTGCAAGATATTTCGCAGGACGGTAGCAATGCAATGTGACGGAACGAAGACAGCTCTGTTATGCGGTTATGGCATCACCGGCGGCAAATACTTCAACGTCGTCCCCAACGCCCACAACAAAAACAACACCAGCGGCGTGTGCACCAGCAACTGCACAAATGAAAACCCGATCAAATCCCGCGCCTTCAACCCCAGCACCCCCAGCAACGGCAGCATATAGAACGGGTTGATCAGGTTCGGCAGTGCTTCGGCGGCGTTGTAGATCTGCACCGCCCAGCCCAGGTGGTATTGCAGGTCATTGGCCACTTGCATCACGTAAGGCGCTTCGATGATCCACTTGCCGCCGCCCGACGGGATAAAGAACCCCAGCACCGCCGAGTACACGCCCATCAACAGCGCGTACGTATCGTGGGAGGCGATGGAGGTGAAGAACGTCGAGATGTGGTGCGCCAGGGTCTGGCCGTCGCCGCCCTTGACCACGGTCATCAGCGCGGCGATCGAGCCGTACAGCGGGAACTGGATCAGCACGCCGGTGGTTGTCGGCACGGCGCGGGCCACTGCATCGAGGAAGCTGCGCGGGCGCCAGTGCAGCAGCGCCCCGACCATGATGAACAGGAAGTTATAGGTGTTCAGCCCCGAGATGGCGCTGATCGCCGGCTTGGTCGAGAACTCATGGAACAGCCAGCCGGCTGCCAGCAGCGCCAGCAGGATGGTCAGCAACGGGCTATGTTCCAGCCATTCGCCAGGGCGGGTCGGGGCTTGCGGTTTGGGCAGGTTGAAGGCCGGGTCGACGCCGCAGGCCTTGGCGTCACGTGCGCTGTTCGGACCGGGGGCGGTGGCGTAGGCGATGATCAGCGACACCACGATCAGCGCCAGCAACAGCACGCCCGATTGCCACAGGAAGATCGTGTCAGTGAACGGGATCACCCCGGTGATCGACAGGATCGACGGCGGCAGACTGGCCGGGTTGGCCTGCAATTGCGCGGCCGACGACGACAGCCCCAGCGCCCATACTGCACCGAGGCCCAGGTAGGCCGCCGCGCCAGCCGCGCGGTAGTCCATGCGTAAATCCGTACGACGGGCCAGTGCGCGCACCAGCAACCCCCCGAACACCAGGGACAAGCCCCAGTTGAGCAAGGAGGCAACCATGGAGATCAGCGCCACCCACGCCACGGCCGAGCGACCGTTCTTGGGGAGGCGTGCCAGGCGATCAATCAACTTCACCGCCGGCGGCGAACTGGCCACGACATAACCGCCGATCACCACAAAGGCCATCTGCATGGTGAACGGGATAAGGCTCCAGAAGCCATCTCCAAAGGCTTTTGCGGCTTCGGCGGGGGCGGCGCCCATGCCCAGGGTCGCCACAGCCACAATGATCACGGCGAGCGCGGCAAACACCCAGGAGTCAGGGAACCAGTGCTCGGCGAAGTTTGAACAACGCAGGGCAAATCGGGCATAGCGGCTTTCTTCGATAGCATTGGCCACGAGTCATTCCTCTTGTATTTATTATGGTTTTGGCAGTTTTACGGCATGTTCCGCTACGGCCATTGATATGGGAATGCAGTTATCTTCATCGATCCATGAGGAAAACAAATATATCCGCCGCGATTGCCATCAACCGGCTCAGCTCATAACCTGCACGCCATTTTGTTTGCCTGCCGAGCCTCAACATGACTGCCACCTCTGTTCTACAGGCGCAGCGTTTTTCTCGCTCCGACTACAAAACCCTGGGCCTGGCCGCCCTGGGCGGAGCCTTGGAAATCTACGACTTCATTATCTTCGTGTTTTTCGCGCTGACCCTCAGCCAACTGTTCTTCCCGCCCGAAATGCCCGAGTGGCTGCGCCTGCTGCAAAGCTTTGGCATCTTCGTCACCGGGTACCTGGCGCGGCCGCTGGGCGGCATCCTGATGGCGCACTTCGCCGACCATCTGGGGCGCAAGCGCGTGTTCAGCCTGAGCATCCTGATGATGGCATTGCCCTGCCTGCTTATCGGGATCATGCCAACCTACGCGCAAATCGGTTATTTCGCACCGCTGATCCTGCTGGTACTGCGCGTATTGCAAGGCGCAGCGGTGGGCGGCGAAGTCCCCAGCGCCTGGACCTTCGTCGCCGAACATGCACCACGTCATCACCGTGGTTACGCGTTGGGCTTCCTGCAAGCCGGGCTGACCTTCGGCTACCTGCTTGGTGCGCTGACTGCCACGTTGCTGGCGCAGGTCTTCACCCCGGCTGAAATCCTCGACTACGCCTGGCGTTTCCCCTTCCTGCTCGGCGGCGTATTCGGCGTGATCGGCGTCTGGCTGCGCCGCTGGCTCAGCGAAACCCCGGTGTTCCTGGAAATGCAGGCTCGCCGCCAAGCCGCTGCCGAACTGCCGCTGCGCACCGTATTGCGCGACCATCGCGCCGTCTTGCTGCCGGCGATGATCCTCACCTGCGTGCTCACTTCCGCGGTGGTGGTCCTGGTGGTCATCACCCCGACCATGATGCAGAAAACGTTCGGCATGACGCCCAGCCACACCTTCGCCTTGAGCGCCCTGGGCATCGTGTTCCTGAACATCGGCTGCGTGCTCGCCGGCCTGTTGGTGGACCGCATCGGCGCCTGGCGCGCGGTGCTGGTCTACAGTCTGCTGCTGCCGGTGGGTATTTTCGTGCTGTACGCCAGCCTGATCAGCGGTGGTGTCTGGCTCGGCGCCGCGTACGCGCTGGCGGGCTTGAGTTGCGGTGTTGTGGGCGCGGTACCGTCGGTGATGGTCGGCCTGTTTCCGGCGCAGGTGCGAGTATCGGGGATTTCCTTCACCTACAACATCGCCTATGCAGTGTGGGCGAGCACCACGCCGCTGATGTTGATCGCGTTGATGCCCACCAGCCCCTGGATTTGCGTGGGGTATTGCGTGGTGATGGGCGCGGTGGGGGTTGGGAGTGTGGCGCTGTTTGGCAAGCGCCACACCTTGACTGCCTGAGCGTCAGGTCAAGAAGTGCCACAGCAGCAGCGTACCGACCAAACCGACGACTGACACAATGGTCTGCAACACCGACCACACCCAAATCGTCTGCTTCAACTGCAAGCCAAAGTACTCACGGACCATCCAGAACCCGGCGTCGTTGACGTGGCAGAAGAACACCGAGCCGGCGCCGATGGCCAGGGCCACCAATGAGCTTTGCGTCGCCGCCAGCCCAGCCATCATCGGTGCGAGGATGCCGGCGGTGGTGGTGGTTGCCACCGTGGCTGAACCGGTGGCCTGGCGCAGGGCCACGGCGATCAGCCAGGCCAGCAACAGATACGGCATGTGCGCGCCTTCGGCGACCTTGCTGATGGTCTGGCTGACGCCAGCGTCGAGCAAGGTTTGCTTGAGGCCGCCGCCGGCACCGATGGTCAGCAGCAGCACGGCAATAGGCGCGAGGGCCTTGCGCAGGGTGTTGCCAACATCGGCGCGTGGCATGCCGGCGGCCCAGCCCAGGCAAACGACGGCGGCGATGACCGCCAGGCCAAGGGCAATCAGCGGTTCACCGAGGAACTTCAAGGTCAAGCTGAGCGTGCTGTCGGCCGGCAGCGCGACTTTGGCCAGGGTGCTGCCGAGCATCAGAATCACCGGCAACAAAATGATCAGCAACGACACGCCAAAGCTCGGCTGGCGCGGGGCCTTGGGCGGTGCGCTGAACAGCGCGCCGATGTCGGCCGGTTCATCCACGTGCAGGCGCTTGGACAACCAGTTGCCATACAGCGGCCCAGCCAGGATCACCGCCGGCACCGCCAGGCAGAAGCCCAGCAACATGGTCAGGCCCAGGTCGGCGTGCAACGCGCCCACCGCGATCAGCGGCCCCGGGTGCGGTGGCATCAGGGCGTGCAGGGTGGTCATGCCCGCCAGCGCCGGGATGGCGATTTTCAGCAGCGGCTGGTTCGAACGTTTGGCCATCACGAAGATGATCGGCACCATCATCACCAGGCCCACTTCGAAGAACAGCGGTAGGCCGATCACCATGGCCACCAGCGCCATTACCCACGGCAATGACTTGCCCTTGCCCAATCCGAGCAAGGTGGTGGCGATGCGGTCGGCCGCGCCGGATTCGGCCATCAACGCGCCGAGCATCGAGCCCAGTGCGATGATGATGCCGGCTTCACCGAGGATTGCCCCGGCGCCTTTACTGAAGGCTTTGGCAACTTCTTCGGGCGGCAACCCGGCGCCGACACCCGCGATAAAGGTTCCAATCAGAATCGACAGGAACGGCGGCAACTTGGTTGCGCTGATCAGCACGATGATGCTGGCGATGGCCAACAGGACGCAAAACATGAGGCGGGTGTCGTGAACCATCCACGCAGCAGTCGATAACACCAAGACGGGACTCCTTATCGAACAGGTTGAGAAATATGTTTCTTTTTGTTTCCTGCTCGAAAAGCATACCTGATACAACTGTTCCAGAGCGTTCAAGTGCACTTTTGGTGCACCAAGGATGACGCGCTGCTGGCGCGCGGATGACAATTTTGCAACCTGTAGCGGTGACGTTGGCCTATAGCGCTATGATCCGCCGCACCCGTCTCAAGAGGATTTTCCATGAGCGCAGGACATAGCCACGCCCAGGTACGCGCCGGTCACGAACGGTTGTTATGGATCGCCCTCGGCTTGACCGGCAGCTTCATGATTGCCGAGGTCATCGGCGCGTTTATCACCGGCAGCCTGGCGCTGTTATCCGATGCCGCACACATGATGACCGACGCCCTGGCCCTGGGCATTTCCCTGGTGGCGATCCAAGTGGCCAAGCGCGCCGCCGACCGCAAGCGCACGTTCGGCTATGCGCGTTTCGAAATTCTCGCGGCAGCGTTCAACGCGTTGCTGTTATTCGCCGTTGCGTTCTACATCCTCTACGAGGCGTATCAACGCCTGCGTGAACCCGCCGAGATCCAGTCCACCGGCATGCTGGTGATTGCCGTGCTGGGGTTGATCGTCAACCTGATCGCCATGCGCCTGCTCAGCGCCGCCAGCGGCGAAAGCCTGAATGTGAAGGGCGCCTACCTCGAAGTCTGGAGCGACATGCTCGGCTCCATTGGCGTGATCATCGCGGCGGTGGTGATTCTGTTTACCGGTTGGGGCTGGGTCGACTCGCTGGTCGCGGCCGCGATTGGTTTCTGGGTGTTGCCCCGCACCTGGATGTTACTCAAGGAGAGCATGAACGTGCTGCTGCAGGGCGTGCCGGACGGTATCGATATTGATCAGGTGGAGCAGGCTATTCGCAGTGTGCCTGGGGTCAAGGACGTGCACGACCTGCATATCTGGGCGCTCACCAGTGGCAAGAACGTGCTGAGCACGCACCTGGTGGCGGATTCGGCGTCCGGCACGGAACAACACATCCTCACCCAGGTGACGGAATTGCTGCATAAGCAATTTGATATTTCCCATGCGACGGTTCAGGTCGAAGGCGACGGCTTTGAGCATGACGAACATGACGAGGTGCATGCCTGATCCTGGCTAACGGATTTGTAATGTTCTGCCCACCGCCCTGATAAGTACCGAACGCTACAGTGCCCCGGCTTGGATTTATCCGCCATTCATGGGCCTGGAACTTTCGTTATGCCAACTGGTGCAAGAACATTACTGTGCTCGCTCGTCCTGTTTCTGGCGACAGCGCAAGGGGTCGGTGCACAGACCCTGACCCTCGACTCCGCGCTGCAAACGGCCTTCGCCAACAACCCGGACCTGGCCGCTGCGCGCTGGGAAATCGGGATTGCCGAGGGCGCTCGCCAACAAGCCGGCCTGATCCCCAACCCCGTGGCATCCTGGGATGCCGAGGACACCCGCCGCAGTACCCGCACCACCAGCGTCAAACTCAGCCAGACCCTGGAGCTGGGCGGTAAGCGCGGTGCGCGCATCGATGTGGCCACCCGCGCCCAGGACGCCGCCGCGCTGAGCCTGGAACAGCGCCGCAATGGGTTGCGCGCCGATGTCATCGAGGGTTACTACGGCGCCCTGCGCGCCCAGGAACGCCTCGACCTGGCGCAACGCTCGCTGGCCTTGGCCGAACGCGGCCTGGTGGTCGCCAACGGTCGCGTCACTGCCGGCAAATCGTCGCCGGTGGAGGCCACTCGCGCCCAGGTGCAGTTGTCGGAGATCCGCCTTGAATTCAACCGCGCGCAGATGGGCCTGACTGACGCCTATCGCCGCCTCGCCGCCAGCACCGGCAGTGCGGCGACCGACTTCCAGGCCGTCGCCACCCAAGGCCCTGCCACACCGCCACTACCGTCCGCCGCGCACTTGCTGGCGCGCCTTGAACAGACCGCCGAACTGCGCCTGGCCGAACTGCAGATCCTGCAGGGCGAAGCCAGCATTGGCCTGGAAAAAGCCCAGCGTATTCCCGACCTTGATGTGTCCATCGGCAGCCAATACGACGCCAGCGCGCGCGAGCGGGTGAACCTGGTGGGGGTGTCAATGCCGATCCCGTTGTTCAACCGCAACCAGGGCAACGTGCTCGCCGCCACGCGCCGCGCCGACCAGGCCCGTGACCAGCGCAACGCCGCCGAACTGCGCCTGCGCACCGAAACCCGCCAGGCCCTGGACCAGTGGCAAACCGCTAATACCGAAGTGCGCGCGTTCAACCAGCAGATCCTGCCCGCCGCCCAGAGCGCGGTGGACGCTGCCACCCGCGGCTTCGAGATGGGCAAGTTCAACTTCCTCGACGTGCTCGACGCCCAGCGCACCTTGATCGCCGCGCGCACCCAATACCTCACGGCGACCGCCCAGGCCACCGAGGCCTGGGTACGTATCGAACGGATTTACGGCGACCTCGCCCGGTTCTGATTTTTCCTGGAGTCTGCTATGAACAAAACACACGGCGCGGCGCTTGCTGTCGTCCTTGGCCTGATGCTGTCCAGCGTTGCAAACGCCGAGGAGGAAGAGGGCACGTTGGTGCTCACCGCGCAGCAAATCGAAGCCGCTGGTATTCAACTGGCCCAGGCCCAACCCCGGCCGATCAGCACGCTGTTGTCATTGCCGGGGGAGGTGCGTTTCGACGAAGACCGCACCTCGCATATCGTGCCCCGCGCGGCCGGCGTGGTGGAGGCGGTGAAGGTCAACCTTGGCCAGGCGGTGAAGAAGGGCGAGTTGCTGGCGGTGATCGCCAGCCAACAGATTTCCGATCAGCGCAGCGAGCTGGCGGCCAGCGAGCGCCGGGTCGAACTGGCGCGCACCACCTTCCAGCGCGAACGCCAACTGTGGCAGGACAAAATCTCCGCCGAGCAAGATTACCTGCTGGCGCGCCAGACCCTGCAAGAAGCCGAAATTGCCCTGAATAACGCGCGACAGAAGATGACTGCTCTCAGCGGCAGCGCCGTGCTGGTGGGCGGCAATCGTTATGAGCTGCGCGCGCCTTTTGCGGGCGTGGTAGTGGAAAAACACCTTGGCGTCGGTGAGGTGGTCAGCGAGACCAGCAACGCCTTCACCCTCTCGGACCTGTCCCAGGTGTGGGTCACGTTCGGCGTGTTTCCCAAGGACTTGAACAAGGTGCGCGTCGGCAAGCCGGTGAAGGTCAGCTCCACGGAAATGGGCACCGAAGTACTCGGCACCGTGGCCTACGTGGGCAACCTGCTGGGTGAACAGACACGCACCGCCACCGTACGCGTGAGCGTGCCCAACCCCGATGATGCCTGGCGCCCTGGGCTGTTTGTGACCGTGCAAGTTGCCACGGATACCTACCCGGCCAAGGTCACCGTACCGCAAGCCGCGATCCAGACCGTCGAGGACAAGCCCTCGGTGTTTGTGCGCACCGCAGACGGTTTCGTCACCCGCCATCTGGAACTGGGTATCAGCGAAAACGGCTACGTCGAGGTACGCCAGGGCCTCGACGCCGGGGCGCAAGTGGCCACCGTCGGCAGCTTCATCCTCAAGTCCGAACTGGGCAAAGGCTCGGCCGAACACGCCCATTGATCCTGCGAGTGATTTCTCATGTTTGAGCGCCTTATCCAATTCGCCATCGAGCAGCGCATCATCGTGCTGCTGGCGGTGCTGTTGATGGCCGGTGTCGGCATCGCCAGCTATCAGAAACTGCCCATCGACGCGGTGCCCGACATCACCAATGTGCAAGTGCAGATCAACTCCGCGGCCGCGGGTTTTTCGCCGCTGGAAACCGAGCAGCGCATCACCTTTCCCATCGAAACCGCCATGGCCGGTTTGCCCGGCTTGCAGCAGACCCGTTCGCTGTCGCGCTCCGGGTTGTCCCAGGTAACGGTGATCTTCAAGGACGGCACCGACCTGTTCTTCGCTCGCCAACTGGTCAATGAGCGTCTGCAAGTGGCCCGTGAGCAGTTGCCCACCGGCATCGAAACGGCGATGGGGCCGATTTCCACCGGGCTCGGGGAGATTTTCCTGTGGACCGTGGAAGCCGAAGAGGGCGCACGCAAGGACGACGGCACGCCCTACACCCCGACCGACCTTCGGGTGATCCAGGACTGGATTATCAAGCCGCAACTGCGCAACGTGCCCGGCGTGGCCGAGATCAACACAATCGGCGGCTTCGCCAAGGAGTACCAGATTGCCCCCGACCCCAAGCGTCTGGCCGCCTACAACCTGACCTTGAGTGATCTGGTCACGGCGCTGGAGCGCAACAATGCCAACGTCGGCGCCGGCTATATCGAGCGCAGTGGCGAACAGTTGCTGATCCGCGCACCGGGGCAAGTCGCGTCCATTGATGACATCGCCAACATCGTGATCACCACGGCCGATGGCACGCCGATTCGCGTGCGCAATGTGGCCCAGGTTGAGATCGGCCGTGAGCTGCGTACCGGCGCCGCCACGGAAAACGGCCGTGAGGTGGTGTTGGGCACGGTGTTCATGCTGATCGGCGAAAACAGCCGCACAGTGTCCCAGGCGGTGGCGTCGAGGCTGGAGCAAATCAACCGTTCGCTGCCCGAAGGCGTGGTGGCCGTCACGGTCTACGACCGCACCAACCTGGTCGAAAAAGCCATCGCCACCGTGAAGAAAAACCTCTTCGAAGGCGCGCTGCTGGTGGTCGCGGTGCTGTTCCTGTTCCTCGGCAATATCCGCGCGGCGTTGATTACCGCGATGGTGATTCCCCTGGCGATGCTGTTCACCTTTACCGGGATGTTCACCAACAAAGTCAGCGCCAACCTGATGAGCCTCGGCGCGCTGGACTTCGGCATTATCGTCGACGGTGCAGTGGTGATCGTCGAGAACGCCATCCGCCGCCTCGCCCATGCCCAGCAACGGCACGGCCGCCTGTTGACGCGCAGCGAGCGCCTGCACGAAGTCTTCGCCGCGGCCAAGGAAGCCCGGCGCGCCCTGATTTTCGGGCAACTGATTATCATGGTGGTGTACCTGCCGATCTTCGCCCTCACCGGTGTCGCCGGGAAGATGTTCCATCCCATGGCCTTCACCGTGGTGATCGCCCTGCTTGGCGCGATGATTCTGTCGGTGACCTTCGTGCCGGCGGCGATTGCGTTGTTCGTCACCGGCAAGGTCAAGGAGGAAGAAAACCTGGTGATGCGCAGTGCGCGCCGCGCCTATGCGCCGGTGCTCGATTGGGTGATGGCACACCGGCCACTGGTGTTCGGCCTGGCGGTGTTGACCATCGTTGCATCAGGGGTGGTGGCCAGCCGCATGGGCAGTGAATTTATCCCCAGCCTCAGCGAGGGCGACTTCGCCCAACAGGCCCTGCGCGTGCCCGGTACCAGCCTGACGCAATCGGTGCAGATGCAGCAGCAGTTGGAAAAAACCTTGATGGCCCAGGTGCCGGAAATCGAGCGGGTGTTTGCCCGCACCGGCACTGCCGAGATTGCCTCGGACCCGATGCCACCGAATATTTCCGACAGTTACGTAATGCTCAAGCCCAAGGATCAGTGGCCTGATCCGAAGAAGTCGCGGGATGCCCTGATCGCCGATATCCAGCGCGCCAGTGCAATCGTGCCAGGCAGTGCGTACGAGTTGTCGCAACCGATTCAACTGCGCTTCAACGAGTTGATTTCGGGGGTGCGCAGCGACGTGGCGGTGAAGGTTTTTGGCGATGATATGGCGGTGCTCAACGCCACCGCCGGGGAAATCGCCGAGACCTTGCAAAGGCTTGGCGGCGCCTCGGAGGTGAAGGTGGAGCAAACCTCCGGCCTGCCCGTGCTGACCATCAATATCGACCGCGACAAAGCCGCACGTTTTGGCCTGAACGTCGGGGATGTGCAGGACACCATTGCGGTCGCCGTCGGTGGGCGCCAGGCGGGCACGCTGTACGAAGGTGACCGTCGTTTCGACATGGTCGTGCGTTTGTCCGATGCGCTGCGCACCGATATCGACGGCTTGTCGCGGTTGCTGATCCCGGTGCCTGCGTTGGCGGGTAGCGCGTCCGCGCAATTGGGCTTTATTGCCTTGTCCCAGGTCGCCAGCCTGGACCTGGTGCTCGGCCCCAACCAGATCAGCCGCGAGAACGGCAAGCGCCTGGTGATCGTCAGCGCCAACGTGCGTGGGCGGGATATCGGCTCGTTCGTGGACGAGGCCGAGGCGGCCATCAGCGCCCAGGTCAAAGTGCCGGCGGGCTACTGGACCACCTGGGGCGGCCAGTTCGAGCAGTTGAAGGAAGCCTCCGAGCGCTTGCGCATCGTGGTGCCGGTGGCGTTGCTGTTGGTGTTCGGCTTGTTGTTCATGATGTTCAACAACCTTAAGGACGGGTTGTTGGTGTTTACCGGAATTCCGTTCGCATTGACCGGTGGGATCATGGCCCTGTGGTTGCGGGATATTCCACTGTCGATCTCGGCGGGGGTGGGGTTTATCGCGTTGTCCGGGGTGGCGGTGCTCAACGGCCTGGTAATGATCGCGTTTATCCGCAACCTGCGTGAGGAAGGACGTTCGTTGTCAATGGCGATCAATGAGGGCGCGTTGACCCGCCTACGCCCGGTCTTGATGACGGCGCTGGTGGCGTCCCTCGGGTTTATCCCCATGGCCCTGGCCACTGGCACCGGCGCCGAGGTGCAGCGACCGTTGGCGACGGTGGTGATCGGCGGGATTATCTCCTCTACGTTGCTGACCTTGCTGGTGTTGCCGGCGTTGTACCAGTGGGCACATCGCCGTGAAGAGGAGGTTGCCTGACTTCTTTAAAAGCACCGCAAAACCATGTGGGAGGGGGCTTGCCCCCGATGGCGGTGGGTCAGTTGATACAGGTGTCAGCTGACACACTGTTATCGGGGCAAGCCCCCTCCCACTCTAGACCTGCGCTGTTTTCAGGTGCTGGGGAAACACCAGGTTGAACCGCGTGAAGCGCCCGGGCTGGCTGCTGACGTCGGCGTGCCCCTGATGCAGGTGCATGATCGACTGCACAATGGCCAGCCCCAGCCCGGTGCCACCTTCGGCGCGGGTACGGCTGCTGTCGGCGCGGTAGAAGCGTTCGAACAGGTGCGGCAAGTGGTGCGCTTCGATGCCGCGCCCCGGGTTGCCCACCGACAACGACACGCTCTGGTCGTAGGTCTCCACCAGCAGCAACACGCTGGAGCCTTCGGGCGTATGGCGAATGGCATTGGACAGCAAATTGGAAATGGCTCGCTGAATCATCAGGCGATCACCCATGACCCAGGCGTCGCCGCGCAGGTTGAGGGTCAGGTGCTTGTCTTCGGCACTCAGGGCGAACAGCTCCATCACCCGTTGCGCTTCCTCGCCCAACGAGACCGGGCTAAACCCGGCCCGCGCCGCTGGGTGGCTGACCTGGGCGAGAAACAGCATGTCGGAGACGATGCGCGACAGGCGCGCCATTTCCTCGGTGCAGGATTCCAGCCCGGCCTTGTACTCCTCCAAGGGGCGGTCGCGGGACAACGTGACCTGGGCCTTGCCCATCAGGTTGGTCAACGGCGCACGCAGTTCGTGGGCCAGGTCGTCGGAGAACTGCGACAACTGCCGTACACCGTCATCCAGGCGATGCAGCATGAAATTGATACCCTGGGCCAACTCACCCAGCTCCTTGGGGAGGTTGTCCAGGCTCAGGCGATGGGTCAGGTTCTGGGTGCTGACCTTGGCCGCCACGCGGCTGAACTGCTGCAATGGGGCGAGCCCGCGTTGCACCAGCCACCAGGCGCCCATGCCGATCAGGATCAGCAGCAGCGGCAGGGCGATCACCGTGGAGCGCAGGTAGGCACTGAGCAACGCCTCGTCATCGGAGCGATCCAGTGACAGCAACACACGCACGTTTTCCCCGCTGTGCAATGGCAGCAGGCGGGTGGCACTGAGGATACGGTTGCCACGGTCATCCACCCAGTTCAGGTAGGCCAGGGCCTTGCCGGCGGGTACGTCGAGCAACAGCGGCTGCTGGGGCTTGGCACCGACGCTCAGCAAGACCGGCGCATCGGCTCCGGTGCCCATGATGGTCAGGTAGATGTTGTCGTGGCCCATGATCAGGTCCAGCAGCGAATGGGGGCGGGCGCTGATGTCGTCGAGGTTGAGGCCCTGGCGCAGGCTGTGCTCCAGCTGCTCCAGCTTGTTTTCCAGGCCCCTGCGCGCAAGTTTCTCCAGTTCGTGGGTCAAGGCCAGGTAGGCCAGGGTCGCCAACAGCACGACCAGGCCGGCGCCCATCAGGCTGACCGTCAGGCCCAGGCGCATCGACAGGCTGCTGGTCCTCATGGGCGCGCCTCCAGCACATAGCCGACGCCGCGAATGGTATGGATCAGCTTGACCTCACTCTGGTCATCGACCTTGCCACGCAGGCGGCTGATGGAGACTTCCACTACGTTGGTGTCGCAGTCGAAATTCATGTCCCAGACCAGGGAAATGATCTGCGTGCGGGTCATCACCTCACCGGCCTGGCGCATCAACACGTGCAGCAGGGCGAACTCCTTGGTGGTCAGGTCGATGCGCCGGCTGCCGCGATAGGCGCGATGCCGACGCGGGTCGAGTTCCAGGTCCGCGACACGCAGCACGTCGGGCAACGGAATATGTTCGCTGCGCCGTAGCAAGGTGCGCACGCGGGCCAGCAGTTCGGGAAACTCGAAGGGCTTGACCAGGTAATCGTCGGCGCCCATGTCCAGGCCCTTGATCTTGTCGGCCAGCCGGCCACGCGCGGTCAACATCATCACGCGTTGATTGCCGTCGCGGCGTAGTTGTTCCAGTACCTCCCAACCGTCAGTGTTGGGCAGGTTGACGTCGAGGATCACCAGTTCATAGGTGTTCTGCCTGGCCAGGTGCAGACCATCGATGCCGCTGGCGGCACAGTCGACGACATAACCACTTTCGGTCAAGCCTTGCTGCAGGTAGTCGGCGGTTTTCTGCTCGTCCTCAACCACAAGGATACGCATGGGGATTTACCTTCAAGTGAAACGAAAGGAGATGACCTCATAGAGGCTTGAATGGGCGTAGGAAAACTCTGAAGCCTGAAGTAACTTTAGGGTCAAGCCGCGTCAGGCCGGTGCGACGATTCGTCACTGAACCGGCACACAAAAAAAACGCCCCGGCTGGGGCGTAAAAATTCATCTCTGTTCCAAAGGAGCTACACAAAAGCCGCAGAGATGAGATGTGTTCGATGCGCAGTATAAAAAGTGCAACTTAACGGGAAGGTGAGGCCGATATTACAGTTCTGACAGACTTCAACTTGTGAACAGATGTAGGGCATCGGCAAGTGAATGTAAGCGGGTGTCTTAGAGCACCGCCAAGGGATATTCGATAATTACCCGAACTTCTTCCAGATCGGATTCAAACGAACTTGAGCGCACGGTGGCCTGGCGAAGTCGCAGCGACAGATCCTTCAAATTGCCGCTTTGCACCACATACTTGGCTTCGATATCCCGCTCCCAGCGACGTTGGTCGGTCAGCGGGTTGCCGGCGCCATCGCGGCGCATATACACCGCGTTGGCGTTGCTGTAGTCGGCGTCGGTGCCCTTGCCGTAACGGGTCATGAATGACAGGCCGGGAATGCCGAAGGCCTGCATGTCCAGGTCGTAGCGCACCATCCACGAGCGCTCCTTGGGCGAGTTGAAATCGCTGTACTGGATCGAGTTGTTGAGGAAGATCGAGTCCGACTGGCGCAGGTAATCGAAGTCGTCATCGCCGTTGTTGCGCTGGTGCGACACGGCCAGGCTATGGGCGCCAACCTTCACCCCGAGGCGGGCGCTCCAGATGTTGTTGTCGAATTGCCCGAGCAGCTTTTTGCCTTCATCCACCGCCTTGTAATAGTTGACGTCGCCAAACAGCGAGACGTCGTCATTGAGTGGGTAACTGGCGGCGCTGCCGACGTAGTACTGGTCCCAGGCGTCTTTCAGGCGGCTGCTGTACAGGCTGACGCTCAGATGCTTGTTGAGTTGGTAATCGCCGCCGAAATAGCCGATCCAGGGCGAGTCGACTGGGCCGGCATAAAACGTTGCGAAACCTTTGTTCATGCCGCTCTCGTTGGGCTGGCTCATGCCACTCAGGCGCCCACCTTGCACGCTCAAGCCTTCGAGGCTGGTGTTCTGCAAGGTCACACCGCGAAAACTCTCGGGCAGTACACGCGAATCGCCGTAGGCCACCACCGGGGTCAGCGGGAATACGTCACCGGCCTTGATCACGGTGTCCAGCACGCGCAGTTTCGCGGCGCCGCCGACTTTGCTGTAGTTGTCCTCGGGGTGGTTGCTGCTGTCCACCGGCAGGACGCCGAACGACCCCTTGCCACCGCTGCGGCCGGTGCCCGAGTCGAGCTTTACGCCGACCATGGCAAAGGCGTCCAGGCCGAACCCTACGGTGCCTTGGGTGAAGCCCGATTCGAACTTGCCGATCAGGCCCTGGGCCCAGGCTTCGGAATAGCCATTGCCGGTGGGGCTGGACTGGCCCTTGCGATCATCGCGGTTGAAGTAAAAGTTACGCGCCAGCACGTTCACGCTGCTGCCTTCGATAAAGCCTTCGGGTGTGTCTTCCACGGCCACGGCTGCCAGGGGCAAGGCCGCACACAGTGAAAGGGGAAGTGTGACGTAACGGATACGCATGTTCAGCTCCTCGGTGTTGGCAGTTATCAGCTTCTTATGGAGGTGGGCGTTCTTATTGATCTGGCCCGGGCTGATAGTTGCAAACCGAAGATAACGGCTGCGTGGCGCGGACATTACAATTCTGGAAACTTGCGGCCACCTAACAGATAAGTAATGTTCCAGTGAACATGGCGTCAGGGTTCGCTGGTTAATCTCGGCACTGAACTTTCAGTCGAGGAACCTGTGATGAACTTTTATAAAACTGCCCTGGGTGTATTCACTGCCGTTCTGTCATTCGGTGCGCTGGCCGAAGGCGGCGGTGACCGTACCTTCGCCCTGATGATGGAGCGCAACGAACAAGCCATGGCCGCCTACGCCGCGAAACAGGGCAAGCCGGCGCCCGAGGTGCAGGCGTATCGCTATGGCCTGGAGTTGGACATTGCCAAGGTGGTCAACGTGACGCCGCCGATCCGCTCGTGCAACGCTGTACCGTCGCGGATGACCTATGAAGACTCCAACGGCAAGCTCAATACCCTGGAATACCAAGTGATGGGCGTGTGCCGAAACAACGGCAGTTAATGGCTCTGGAAAAACAATGGGGCGCAGCCTGGAACGGCTCTTCAGAAAACGCCGGCAGCGCCGATGCAGGGCAGTGAATGCCCAGTCCCAAGTGATCGGCAGCATCGTCAAGACCATCAGTGCATCGCCGAACAGACCAACCTGCTGGCGCTCAACGCGGCCATCAAGGCGGCGCGAGCCGACCCGCAGGGCTTGTGCTTGAGGTATCGTAGGCTTTTTCACGTTTGAAGAGCCGACCCTCCATGAGCCCTACCCACCGTCGCCCCGTTCCGCTGTCCAAGGCCTACCGCTTGCTCAACCACGGCCCGACCGTGCTGGTCAGCGCGGCGCATAATGGCCAGCGCAATATTATGGCCGCCGCCTGGGCCATGCCGCTGGACTTTGAACCGCCGAAAGTCGCTGTGGTGCTGGACAAAGCCACCTGGACCCGCCAACTGCTGGAAGGCGCCGGTACCTTCGTGCTGCAAGTGCCTTGCGCGGCGCAGGCCGACCTGGTGCAGACTGTCGGCAACACTACCGGCACCGAGCGCGACAAGTTCGCCGCCTATGGCTTGCACACTTTCCAAGGGGAATACACCGACGCGCCGTTGCTGGAAGGCTGCGTCGCCTGGTTGGAATGCCGGCTGCTGCCCGAACCCCACAACCAGCAGACCTACGACCTGTTCCTCGGCGAAGTGGTCGCGGCCTATGCCGACGAGCGCGTGTTCAGTGATGGCCGCTGGCACTTCGAAGGTTTTGATGAGCTGCGCACCTTGCACCATGTGGCGGGTGGGCATTTCCTCACCATCGGCCAGCCGATTGATGGGCATCAGCTCTAGGCATGTCCCCGTGGTTGAGCGTGTTTCAACGCGGGCGCGGTCAGCGCCCGAGCATCTTCACCCAACGCGATGGCGGCATGCCGTAGGTGCTGCGAAATTGCCGGGTCATATGGCTCTGGTCGGTGAAGCCGGCGGTCATCGCCGCATCCACCAATGATTGGCCCTGGGCCAGCAAGTGACGCACCAGATCCAGCCGGCGCATGGTCAGGTAACGGTAGGGGCTGGTGCCGAACAGCAAACGGAAATCCCGCGACAAGGCCCAGCGATCGCGCCCGGCGTGATCGGCGATTTCATCCAGCGTGATGCTGCGGCCCAGGGCGCTGTGGATAAATTCGCGGGCGCGCTCGGCGGCCACGTAATCGAAGGTCTTGCGGCTGATAATGGCCCCGGAGGCGTTACTCAGCGCGTGGGCCAGATCGAACATCGCGTCCTGTTCCTGCAACGGGTCGATAGGGTTATCCAGGTTTTGCAATAACACTTCGCTGGCGCGGAACAGCCTTGGGTCGGTGGATAAACCGTTGGGGATAAACGGCAACGGCTTGCCGCCGAGGATCTGTTGGATCAGCGACGGCTCTACGTAAATCATCCGGTACTTGAAGCCCTCGTCACTGCCGGCGTGGCCGTCGTGGGTCTCATCGGGGTGAAGCACCATGGTCGTGCCGGGCAGGCTGTGGATCATGTCGCCGCGATAATGAAAACTCTGCACGCCGAACAAGGTACGGCCGATGGCGTAGGTGTCATGGCGATGCGGGTCGAACGCGAAGCCGGCAAAGTACGCCTCGATACGGTCCAGGCCACTGGCGTGCGGGGCGCGGTGCAGCCAGTCGAGAGCGGGGGTGGGTTTACCCATGGTGACTTGTCACAAAAAGAGGTGGAAACACGTTAACCCAGTCTGCGTCCCTTGTCTGCCGGGGTCTTGTACGATTGTGCAGGGGGCAGGCGAGGCCTATGATCGCGGTTCGTGCCCTGTGCTGATGGAGTTGCTCCCATGGATGTTATCAACCCCGCCTACGTGGCGCCGCTGGTCTCGCTGGCCCTGCTGTGGACGGTGGCAGTGGTCACGCCCGGCCCCAACTTCTTCAACACGGCGCAGCTCGCCGCCAGCTGTTCGCGCCGCCATGGCGTGGTGGCCTCGGCAGGTGTGGCCACCGGGACGATCATGTGGGGGTTGGCGGGTGGCCTGGGCATCAAGTCGCTGTTTACCGCCGCGCCGATGCTGTACCTGGCGTTCAAGATCATCGGCGGCTGCTACCTGATCTACCTCGGGTTGAAACTGTTCAAGCGCTCGGCTCCGGCCATGGGCCAGAGCCTGTTGCCGGACGAACCCCGGCGTTCGCTATTTTCCGCCTGGCGCCTGGGCTTGTTGGGCAACCTGTCGAACCCCAAGGCTGCACTGTTCGTCGCGACCATCTTCGCATCCACCATGCCGCCGTCACCGTCTCCGATGCTGCTGACCCTGGCGGTGATCACCATGGCGACCTTGTCGTTCAGTTGGTACTCCAGCGTGGCCCTGGTGTTTTCCAGCGCGCGCATGGCCAACCTCTACAGCCGTTCGCGTAAATGGCTCGACCGCTTTGCCGGTGGGTGCTACATGCTGTTCGGCGCACATCTGGTAGCGAATCGCTGACCACCCGTGGTAAGAAGCCTTACTTTCAAAAGCGAGGCGGATCATGAGCAAGTTGCGCGTAGGGATTATTTTTGGTGGCCGTTCGGCCGAGCACGAAGTCTCGCTGCAATCGGCGCGCAACATTGTCGATGCCCTTGACCGGTCACGCTTCGAGCCCATCCTGATCGGCATCGACAAGGCCGGCCACTGGCACCTCAACGACACCTCGAACTTCCTGATCAACCAGGAAAACCCGGCCCTGATCGCCCTCAACCAATCCAATCGTGAACTGGCGGTGGTGCCCGGCAAGGCCAACCAGCAAGTGGTGGAAACCTCAGGCAGTGGTTTGCTGGAACACATCGATGTGATCTTCCCCATCGTCCATGGCACCCTCGGCGAGGACGGCTGCCTGCAAGGTTTGCTGCGCATGGCCGACTTGCCTTTTGTCGGCTCCGACGTACTGGGGTCGGCGGTGTGCATGGACAAGGACATCAGCAAACGCCTGCTGCGCGACGCCGGCATTGCCGTCACCCCGTTCATCACCCTCACGCGCCGTACCGCGGCCCGCACCTCGTTTGACACGGCCGTGAATACGCTTGGCCTGCCGATGTTCGTCAAACCGGCCAACCAAGGCTCCTCGGTGGGGGTGAGCAAGGTCGCCAACGAAGCCGAATACCACGCGGCCGTCGAACTGGCCTTGGGCTTTGATGAGAAAGTGCTGGTGGAGTCCGCTGTCCAGGGGCGCGAGATCGAATGCGCCGTACTCGGCAACGATAACCCCATCGCCAGCGGCTGCGGCGAGATCGTGGTGAGCAGCGGGTTCTATTCCTACGACAGCAAGTACATCGACGACCAGGCCGCCCAGGTGGTGGTCCCGGCCGATATCAGCACTGAAGCCAGCGAGCGAATTCGCCGCCTGGCGATCGAGGCGTTTGAGGTGCTCGGGTGCGCAGGGTTGGCTCGGGTCGATGTATTCCTCACCGATGACGGTGAAGTGTTGATCAACGAAATCAACTCACTGCCCGGTTTTACCCGTATCAGCATGTACCCCAAGTTATGGCAGGCGGCGGGGATGAGTTACAGCGAGTTGGTGAGCCGGTTGATCGAGCTGGCGCTGGAGCGGCACGCGGGGCGCAAGGGCTTGAAGATCAGCCGCTGAACATACCGAGAGGGTGCTGTGACGAGTGGCCCCGCCACAGGTGGGATGTACGCGCTCAGGGTTTGCGAGCGATCCACGAGTAGATCAGCGTCTTCGTCTCCTGCGGGTGATGGGTCCTTCGGCGGTAGCTGGCAAACAGCGGCGACGTGCAATACGTACACACTTCACTCACCTCGATCTGTTCGCGCCGAACCCCGGCCGCTTGCAGCAGCATCAGCCCGTACCGGCTCAGGTCAAACCAGGCACTGTCTGTGTGTCTTGCTTGGGGGGGCGTGATGTGCGGCGCCAGCAGCGGTCGCGGTTGCTCAATGCTCCATGGCGCCCGGTCGTGTTGCCATAAGTGGCCCTGGTCAGCCTGGAACTCGGCAATGAACCCTTCGCTCACTTCATAACAACACGGCTTGATCGATGGCCCGATGGCGACCAGCAACTGATCGACG
The DNA here is from genome assembly GCF_057808775.1 of Pseudomonas sp. FG86. Lineage (NCBI taxonomy): Bacteria > Pseudomonadati > Pseudomonadota > Gammaproteobacteria > Pseudomonadales > Pseudomonadaceae > Pseudomonas > Pseudomonas sp. FG86. The sequence goes on from NZ_JBMDIS010000035.1 coordinate 34,719, forward strand.
CCAATCCCTGCGTCGGCAAAGTGCTGCACGGTAGTGGCGACAATCCCGCGTTGCAGTCCTTTCCAGCCGCCATGAACGGCCGCTACGCGTTCGCCATTTTTGGCGGCGAACAGAATGGGCAGGCAATCGGCGGTGATCACTGCGATCGGCTGGTGATGGCCTGTATGTACCCCATCCGCCTCGATCGTATTGGCCACCTGGCCCGCTTGCCACTCAATCACCGCCGCGCTGTGCACTTGCTTACAGATGAATACTTCATCTGGCCGCGATGGGTCGTCGATCAAACAAAAACCATGGTCGACACCCGCGAGGGCGCCGAGATTATTGGCCTGTTGCAAGGGGCTTTCTCCGCTGATTAACCTCAGTCACCGTATGCCTCGCCTTCCCGTCGAGGGTCCGCGCCGCCGCTCAGCGATACCTTACCTTGGGCGTCGCGCGTGCGAATGATCGCCTGGATACCGCTGGTCATCTCAATCTCGCTCAGCGCATGGCCCTTGTCCTTGAGTGCCTGTTTCAACACGGGGCTGAACAAACCGCTTTCCAGTTCGGTTGCGCCATTACGGCTGCCAAAGTTGGGCAGGCTGATGGCGGCTTGCGGGTCGAGGTTCCAGTCGAGCATGGCCACCAGTGACTTGCTGACGTACTCGATGATCTGCGACCCGCCCGGCGAGCCCAGTGTGGCCAGCAGCTCACCGCTCTGGCGGTCGAACACCAGGGTCGGCGCCATGGCCGAGCGCGGGCGTTTACCGGGCTGTACGCGGTTGGCCACCGGCTGGCCGTTTTCTTCGGCAATAAACGAGAAGTCGGTCATCTGATTATTGAGTACAAAGCCCTGGACCATCAGGTGCGAGCCAAACGCGGCTTCCACCGTGGTGGTCATCGACACGGCGCCACCCCAGTCGTCCACCGCTACCACCTGCGAGGTGGAGATGCGCAGCGGCGAGCGGTCGGGGGCGTAGGCAACCTGGATACCGGCCGGCTGGCCGGGCTTGGCGATGCCCAGGCTGCGTTCACCGATCAGCGCGGCGCGTTGGGCCAGGTAGCTCGGCGCGACCAGGCCGGCCACGGGCACCGGTACAAAGTCTGCATCGGCCACATACAGCGCACGGTCGGCAAAGGCCAGGCGACCGGCTTCGGCGATCAGGTGCACGGCTTCGGGTACCGGCTCAAGGCCGGCCGGCGAAGCGCTCTTCACCGGCCTCATGGGGGCGATGGCCAGGCGTGGGTCGCGGGCCTCCAGCGCCTGCAATGTGCCCATGATCTGCGCGATGGCAATCCCGCCCGACGACGGTGGTGGCATGCCACAGATTTTCCAGCGCTTGTAATCGCTACACAGCGGCACGCGTTCCTTTGCCGCATAGCCCTTGAGGTCGGTTGCCGACAGGCTGCCTGCATTGTGGTTGCCCTGCACCTTGCGGGCGATCTCCTCGGCAATCGGGCCGTTGTACAGCGCGTCCGGCCCCTCCTGGGCGATGCGCTTGAATACGGCGGCCAGCGCCGGGTTTTTCAGCAGGGTGCCGGTGGCTTTCGGCGTGCCATCGGCATTCAAGAAATAGGCGGCCATGTCTGGCGATTGCGGGATAAAGCGGTCAGCGGCAATCAGGCTGTGCAAGCGCGGGGAAATCGCGAAGCCCTGTTCCGACAGACGAATCGCAGGCTCGAACAGCTTGGCCCATTGCAGGCGACCGGTCTTTTTGTGCGCCATTTCCAGTGCACGCAACACACCGGGCGTCGCCACCGAACGCCCGCCAATCTGCGCATCGGTAAACGCCATCGGCTGGCCGTCGGCCTTCAGGAACAAGCGCTCAGTCGCCCCGGCCGGTGCTGTCTCACGGCCGTCATACGCGTGCACGTTTTTTCCGTCCCACAGCATGATGAACGCACCACCGCCGATGCCGGACGATTGCGGTTCCACCAGGGTCAACACGGCCTGCATGGCAATCGCCGCGTCGATGGCAGACCCGCCCTGGCGCAGCATTTCACGCCCGGCCTCGGCCGCCAGCGGGTTGGCGGCGGCCGCCATATGGTGCTTGGCGTGCTGGGTGGTGAGGTCGGCGCGATAGCCCGACCCCAACTCCGGCGCCGGTGGCTGTTCGTTGACGGGGGTGTGGCAGGCCGCGAGGGCCAGGGTTGCGGCAATGATCGTCAACTGACGGCGGTAAATCGAAAACACGCGCTGAACTCCGTTCATTTTGAGAATGATCTGTTGTTCGTGGGTTACTGCGTTCTACAGGTAAATCGTGCCTTGCATATACAGCACCGCCTTGCCGGAAATAATCACCCGGTCGCCCTTGAGGACACAGCGCAACTGGCCCTTGCGCGTACCGCCTTGCTCGGCGCTCAGACTTGTTTTGCCCAGGCGCTCGGTCCAGAACGGCGCCAGCGAGGTATGCGCGGAACCGGTGACCGGGTCTTCATTGACCCCCACATTCGGCCCGAACCAACGGGAAATGAAATCAAACCGCGTGCTCTTGGCCGTCACCGCAATTCCGCGTTTGGGCAGGCCCTTGAGCTGGGCGAAGTCCGGCGTGAGCGCAGCAACCTGGGCTTCATCGTCGAGCAACACAATGTAGTCATCGGTGCCGAACACCTCGGCGCGTTCAATCCCCAGCGCGCTCAACATTCCGGCCGGCGGCTCGCACGGTTGTGGCGCTTTCGCCGGGAAGTCCATCGCCAGTTCATCGCCCTCGCGCGTTACCCGAAGCTCGCCGCTGCGGGTCGCAAACCGCAACACCTCAGGCGCATCCGCCAACGCATGAATCAACACCCACGCCGCGGCGAGCGTGGCATGGCCGCACAGGTCGACTTCGACGGTCGGGGTGAACCAGCGCAGCTCATAAAAACCGTCGCGGGGTACGAAGTAGGCGGTTTCGGACAGGTTGTTTTCGGCGGCGATGTTTTGCAGTTGCGCGTCGCTCAGCCATTCGGTCAGTGGGCACACCGCAGCGGGGTTGCCGCCGAAGGGGTGTTGGCTGAAGGCGTCGACTTGGTAGATGTCCAGTTTCACCGTGGTGTACTCCATGCGTGGTGGGAGGCTGGACACTAACAGCGGGCTCTGGGGAGCGTCAAAATACAGAAGGCGTGTTTTTTTGCGCGCATGCAAGCTGCAGGGAAGGGGGCGGCGGAGTTTTTTCTGTGTCTCAGAAAAAATGCCCCGACAGGCCGGGGCATTTTCAGGTCGCGGTTTACACAGTCCGGCGCTATTTCTGCGCGTGGTTTTGCTGGCCGCCACCGCCGATCTGCCACACGTAGGGCGGTTCGGTGCCATTGATCTCCCAGTCACCGATGATCCGCTCTTTATAGATCAATGGGTTATGTGAGGCCGCTGTGCGCGCATTGCGCCAGTGTCGGTCGAGTTGCAGGCTCGTGCGTGCGGCGGATGCGCCAAGGGCGTTGAACAGGTCGCTGGTGGCGCGAAGCACCAGATCGGCAATCACCACTTGCGCTTGGGCCGACTCCAGCTCTGCAGCAATATTGGCCTCGCGTTCGGCTTGCGCATCCTTGGCGAAGTGCGCCACGTAGGCGCGTTGTGAGGCTTGTGCGGCGCGCAGGGTAGCCGCTTCGGCCGTGTAGACCTGCGCCGAGGCCTTGCCGACCACCTGCTGCACCTGCGCATCGTCACGCACCGCCGCGGCATTGCCATGGCTGAACACCCGGGTGCGAACACGTACCTGTTGGGCCACCTCTCGCACGGCCGCCTGCCCCGACCCGACCAGGACGGCCAGCAGGGTCAGTTGGTAAAACGCCGTTTGGTATTTAAAGCGCGTGGAGAAGTCGATCAGGTGGTCGTCTTCAACCACTGCGTTTTCAAACACGGAAGTGCCGCTGCCGGTGGTGCGCTGACCGAAGCCATCCCAATCGTCGCTTTGACGCACACCCGGTTGCTGCACGCGGACCGCCGCGATCACATCGGCACCGGTGTCGTCCCGTTGGGCGTACAGGTCGATCCAGTCGGCGAACAGGCTGCCGGTGCTGTAGAACTTGGTGCCGTTGGCGACCCATTGCTCGCCCTGGCGGCTGATGCGGGTAATCACCTGGCCGATCTTCACGTCGCCGACTTCGGTCCAGGCATTGCCGACCAGCTCCCCGGCCACAAACCGCCCGAACCAGGCGTTCTGCGGGCTGAATGCCTGGGCGTTGAGGCGGTCTTCGACAAACGCAAAATGCCCGCGCAGGGCTTGTGTCACGTTGGAGTCGGCAGCCGCCAGTTCAATCAACAGTTGGAACAGTTGCGGCAGCGAGGCGCCGGCCCCGCCGAATTCGACCGGGACACGCACGGCGCCGAACCCGGCTTGCTTGAGCCATTTGATCGGTTCGAACGGCAGTGCGCGAGTGCGTTCGCGCTCGACCGCGCCCTCGGCAATACGCGCAAAGATCGGCCGAAAACGCGCGGCGAGCGCTGCGTAATCCGTACCGACAGACAGTGTGTTCAGCGTGGCGAAACTGGACATGGAATGGCTTCCTCTTCAGCGCAGATAAGCGTCAAGTCAGGTCAGAGAATTTGGACGGTTTGGTGTGATCGGTGGCGTTGGCGCCGGTTTTGAATGCACCGCGATAACGTGCCGCCGGATGGTCGTCGGCGGCATACGGCGAAGTGCCGTCGAGCAGGTTTTCGCGCAGGGTGTCGCCCTCATAGGAGGTGCGGACACGGCCCCGGCGTTGCAGCTCCGGAACGATGAACTCAACGAGGTCTTCGAACGTGCCCGGGGTGATCGCATAGGCCAGGTTGAAGCCGTCGATACCGCCGACGTCCACCCAGCGCTCCATCTCGTCGGCCACCGTTTTCGGGCCGCCCACCAACACCGGGCCTAGGCCGCCGATGCTGCGGTGTTTGATGATGTCGCGTGGCGTCCACTTGCGGTCGGGGTCGGCGGTGGCGAGCAGTTCCAGCACCGAGCGGATGCTGTCGTTGTCGATCGCCTCCAGGGGTTGGTCCGGGTCGTATTCGGAAAAGTCGATGCCGGTCCAGCCGCCATAAAACGACAACATGCCTTCGCCATTGGCATAGCTCAGGTAGTCGCGGTATTTGGCTTGCGCGGCTTCATCGCTTTCAGCGGTGATCACCGTCAACAGCGTGAACACCTTGACCGAATCACGGCTACGGCCCGCTTCCACGGCGCGGTTGCGGATGTCATCGGACACCTCGCGCGCCTGTTCTGCGGTGGCCGGGCTGATGAACACCCCTTCGGCGTGCTTGGCGGCAAAGGCGCGGCCACGGCTGGAGGCGCCGGCCTGGAAAATAACCGGGGTGCGCTGTGGCGACGGCTCGGACAAATGGATGCCCGGCACATCGTAGTATTTGCCCTTGTGACCGATCGGGTGGACTTTGCTCGGGTCGGTAAAGATCCCGCGCTCACGGTCACGCAGCACCGCGTCTTCATCCCAGGAGCCTTCCCACAGTTTGTAGGTCACGTCCAGAAACTCATCGGCGATGTCATAGCGTTCGTCGTGCGAGATCTGTTGCTTGAGGCCCAGGTTGACCGCCGCGCTGTTGAGGTATGAGGTCACCACGTTCCACGCCACGCGGCCCTTGGTCAGATGGTCGAGGGTCGAGAACTTTCGCGCCAGGGCGTAAGGCTGTTCATAGGTCAGCGCCGATGTCACGCCAAAGCCCAAGTGCTTGGTGACGGTGGCCATGGCTGGCACTTGAAAGAAGGGATCGTTGACCGGCACCTGATCGGCGTCAAGCAAGGAGGTTTCCACCGAGCCGCGATAGATGTCATAGACGCCGACGACGTCAGCGATAAACACCGAGTCGAAATAGCCGCGCTCAAGCAGCTTGGCCAACTCCACCCAGTAATCAATATCTTTGTATTTCCATGCCTGGCTGTCTGGGTGACGCCAGGTGCCCGCGGCCTGATGACTCACGCAGGTCATTTCAAACGCATTGAGGATTATGCGGGAAGCCATAGTCGATTAACTCCAGTTGTCTTGATTCATGGGGCACGCACGGCGGTTCAATCGTGGTTTAAAGGGGTGATTGCATAGTTCATGCCGAGTGCTAAAGGGCTGTAATACCTGGGTTTTTTCCGGCTTTTGGGCTGGGCGCCTATCACTGGGTAACACTTTGTTGTTTTGGTGAATGGTGGCGAACACCGACCCTGCCTGGCCGTGATCGCGAGCCTCAGGAATAGAAGCTCGGCGTTGGCGGTTTCTGCTTTAAGGCCCACTCGCCGAGTTCGCGGATGCGGTAGTCCACCGGGTCGTGCAAGGTTTGGGTCCGCAGGTTTCGCCAGTAGCGATCAAAGCGCCGCGAGGCATGGGTGGCGCGGGCGCCTGTCACCTCAAACAGCCTCGAACTCAGGTCCAGGCCCACCCGGGTGGCATGGACCTTGGCGCTGCCGATGGCCAGGGCCAGGTTCGCGCGCTCCTCGGCGCGCAGCTGTTCGCCGCGGTTCCAGGCGTTGTCGAACAACGCGTTGGCCCGTTCTGCCAGGGCGCGTACCGCCTCCAGGCCGACCCAGAACTCGCCGTAGTGGGCTAGCACATATGGGTCGTCGACCGCCCGGTCGACCTCGGACTTGAACCAGGCGCGTGCTTCGTGGGTGGTGTAGTGCTGCGCCTGCTCAAAGGCGCCTTCGGCAATGCCCAGGAACAGGTTGACGAACGTCAGTTGCGCCAACAGCGGCCGCAGCCCGGAAAACACCGTGCTCAGCGGGCCCGGGTCCAGCAGCAGTTCATCCTCGGCCACCCGCACGCGTTCGAAACGGGCGCTGCCGCTGTCGGTCTGGCGTTGGCCCATATTGTTCCAGTCGTTGAGCAGGGTAATGCCGACGCGGTCGGTAGGGATCGCGGCGATCAGCAGTTTGCCTGCGCCACTGTCCTCCAACGCCGAGGCAATCAGCCGGTCTGAGTCGCTGGCGCCGGAGCAAAAGCTCTTCATCCCGGAAAACTCCCGCCCGCCATCGATACGCGTGGCCACGGTACGGGTGTCCAGCGGGTTGAGGGCGTTGCCCCAGAACCAGCGCTGGCGGACGGTTTGTTCCAGCCAGGGCTGCCACTGATCGGGCCGCGAGAACAGGCGCACAGTGGCCAGCATCAAGTGTTGGAAACCAAACACGTGGGCCATCGAACTGTCGACCTTGGCGAACTCGCGCACGATGTTCAGCGTGTCGCTCCAACTGGCGCCGAGGCCGCCGAATTCACGGGGAATACTCAGGGTCAACAGGCCGCTGTCGCGCAGGGCATCACGCTCGCGTTTCGGCGTGCCGCCGCGCTCGTCACGCTCGGCAGCCGTACTGGCCCAGTCGGCCGCCAGGCGGCGGGCGACGAGCACAGGATCGTTGGGGGGGGTCACAGGGGAACTCCTTGAAGTTGAAAACGGCGCCGGGCCGCCCCTGGATGACGGCGGGTCCCAGCGTGTAGCGCGAGGTGTTCTACAGCCCAAACAGCCGGGCGGCATTGCCGTAGAGGACGTTGTCGAGTACCTCGGGTTTGAAACCCAGGCGCAGGACATCCTCGATGGATTGACGAATCGGGCGGAACGGATAGGACGAGCCGAACAGCAACTGCTCTGCCAGAAAGCCGTTGGCCGCCTGCACGTAGGCGTCGCTGCCGGGCTGGAACAGGTACATGTCCGGCACCAGGTAGATGTTCGGGTAGCGAAACGCCACGCCCAGCGCTTGCTGCACGTTGGGCCAGTAGCCGTGGTAGCAGACGATCGACAGCTGCGGGAACGCCCGGGCGACCTTGGCCAGGTGTTCGGGGTTGTTGAAGGCGGGGTCCGGGGTGGTCGGCCCGCTCATCAGAAACAGCGGAATGCCGTGTGCCTGCAAATGCTCGTAGATCGGCCAGTACAACGGGTCATCCGGCTGCCTGGCCGGTTCGCCAAACCCTGGCTCCAGGTCGATCCCGGCCAGGCCCAGCGCCGAGATGGCGCGCTCGATCTCGCCCAGCGCGCCGTCGATACCCTGCAGCGCCGGGTCGATGCTGGCGATGCCGAGCAACTCAGTGTGGTCGCGCACGATGCTGTGAATCAGGTCGTTGGGCAGATGCTGGCCGGGCGTGTGCCGACCGACCACCACCGCCCGGCTCAACCCGGCGTCGCGCACTTCATCGAGAAACCCCTGGGGTGTGCGCGAGCGGGCGAAGTGCTCGTCGTCGCCACGCGTGCCCACCCGCCGGTTCAGCCAGCGGGCGGTGGCGGTCTCGGCGCTGCCTGGGGTGGCGCCGAAAAAATCGTGCAGGTACGCCGGGCGGCAGCGCATATCAATCACGTTCATGCCGTGGCCTCGTCCTTGACCGATGTGTGGCCGGCCCGCACGTCGAACGCGCCGCCGGTGAGTACTTGGTCGCGGACCGTGACAGGCTGTTTGCCCAACAGTGGGAACACCAGTTCGGCAAAGCGGAAAGCCTCTTCCAGGTGCGGGTAGCCGGACAGTACAAAGCGGTCTACGCCGAGGTCGGCATATTCCTGCAGGCGCTTGGCCACGGTCTGAGGGTCGCCCACCAGCGCCGTGCCGGCGCCTCCGCGCACGAGGCCGACACCGGCCCACAGGTTGGGCGAGACCTCGAGCTTGTCGCGCTGTCCACCATGCAGGGCGGCCATGCGGCGCTGACCTTCGGAGTCCATCTTGGCGTAATTATTTTGCGCGTCGGCGATGACATCGTCATCGAGGTGGCTGATCAGTTCTTCGGCCGCCGCCCAGGCCTGCTCGTTGGTTTCACGCACGATCACATGCAGGCGCACACCGAAATGCAGCGTGCGCCCATATTTTTTCGCGCGCTCGCGCACATCGGCGATTTTCGCGGCCACGGCCGCCGGCGGTTCGCCCCAGGTCAGGTAGGCGTCGACCTGTTGGGCCGCCAGTTCATGGGCAGCAGGGGACGACCCGCCAAAATACAGGGGCGGGTGCGGTTGCTGTATGGGTTTGAAGAAGTTCTGCGCCCCTTCGACGCGCACATGCTTGCCGGTGAAATCCACCACCTCGCCACTGAGCAAGCGACGCCAAACGGTCAGGAACTCGCCAGCGGCTTCGTAGCGTTGGTCGTGGTCGAGGAAAATACCGTCGGCGGCCAACTCGGTGGCATCGCCGCCGGGTACGACGTTGAGCAGCAAGCGGCCGTTGCTGGCCTGGTCCAGTGTGGCCGCCTGACGGGCCGACGCCGTGGGGTTGCCCAGCGAGGTGCGCAGCGCCACCAGCAACTTCAGGCGATGGGTGACCGGTACCAGGCTGGCGGCGGTAATCCACGGGTCCAGGCAACTGCTGCCTGTGGGAATCAACACCCCGTCATAGCCCAGGCTCTCGGCGGCTACCGCGATTTGCTGCATGTATTTGTTGGTGGCCGGGCGGCCGCTGTCGGATCGGCCCAGATAACGGGTGTCGCCGGACGTGGGCAGAAACCAAAAGATATCAAGACTCATCAACACGCTCCTCGCTGCAAAAATAAGAAGCCCGCTGCCTTGGGTAAGGTAAGACGGCAGCAGGTTGTGCAACGCAGGGCCGGCACGGCTCTATAGAGGCGCTTGTTGGAACAAGTCTGTGGCTGTGGCCGATAGTTCCAAGAGAGCAAGCATCGTACCAATTCGTTAACTTATTGATTTATAAGGTGATGATTGGTTTGTGTGGGGCGATGACTGTCGCTGGAAGCGGGCAAGTGTTGAAACGCTGTTGCCCGGCAAACAGTTGTGCGCAAAGAGAGAAGTGTTCGCTGGGCAACAGGCTTTAAGCAGGCTGTGCCAAATCAATACATGATTGTTTCCGCAAAATGCATATAACTCGTTGATAAATAACAATTTAAATCTTGGCATGGAGACTGCAAAAGTGGCTGTATAGCACTCTGAAGGAGAGTCCCCATGGCCCAGACACTGCCGCTGGCGTTGTTACAGCAAGCCCAAACCCGAGGTTCGGCGATAGCCCTGCGCTACAAGCGCCTGGGCATCTGGCACGCCCGCAGTTGGAGCGAGTTGGCGCAGGATGTCGGCCGTCTTGCGGCAGCGCTGCATCAGCGCGGGTTCGGTCGCCACGACGATTTACTGATCATCAGCCAGGCGCGTTCCGAAGCTTTGTTGCTGGCCCTGGCCGCGCAGTGGCTGGGCGGCAGTGTCACGTTGCTGGACCCCGAACGCGACAACCGCGCATTGCTGGCCCGCCTGCGACCGAGCTTCGTGCTGGCCGAAGCCCTGGATGCCGTGCAGCAGGTCCGGCATGCCGATCTTCCACCCCGTGTGCTGCTGTTCCTCGACGGGCGCGGCCTGAATGCCGGTGAAGGGAAGGGGTTGAGCGCTTACGCCGATTTGTTCTCTGGCGTGGCGGCGGAACCGCCGGTCTGCGCGACTGAACCGGCGGCTATCGCCTTCGTGTTCCATGCCGATACGCACGGGCCTTCCCTACGGTTGAGCCATGCGCAGCTGCTGGGGGGCGCCCGCAAGCTGGTAGCGCGCGAGCACCTGAGCGGCGCCGAAGAAGCCTTGGCGGCCCGTGTGTTCGCCGCCAGCGGTCAGGCGCGTTACCTGCTGGCGCCCTGGCTCTGCGCCGGGTTCTGCCTGAATTTCCCGGAAGCCATGGCCACGCGCGACACCGACCGCCGTGAGTTGGGGCCAACCCTGGTGCTGGGCACGCGTGAGTCCTATGCCCGTCTGGAGCAGTGGGCGCGAGAGCGTCTGCCGTTACCCGGCACGCTCGGTCATCGGTTGTACCGCTGGGCGATGGTGCCGGACGCGCAGGCTTTCCGCCGCTGGCTCGGCTACTGGCTGATCCGCAGACCCTTGCTCGATGTGTTGGGCATGAGCCGCCTGCGCGTGCCGTTGCTGGTCGGGCCCGCGCTGAGCCAAGAGAGCGCCGCTTTTTTTGGTGCCCTGGGCATCCACCCAGGCAACTGGCAGGAACCTTCCGCCCGGCAGGAACCTGCCGATACCCGCATCCCCCTGATTTCTCAATCCGTCTGACGAGCCCCATGAGCGCAACCACTGAATCCGAATTACTGCGGCTCGATGACATCTCCCTGTCGTTCAAGGGGGTCAAGGCCATTACCTCCATCAGTTTCGCCGTGAAGGCCGGGGAAATCTGTGCATTGATCGGCCCCAACGGCGCGGGCAAAAGTTCGCTGCTCAATGTGATCAACGGCGTCTACCAGGCCCAGAGCGGCATTGTCACCTATGCCGGACAGGCCCGGCGGCGTATGCGCCCGCACCAGGCCGCCGAGCGCGGTATTGCGCGGACCTTTCAAAACATCGCGCTGTTCAAGGGCATGAGCGTGCTCGACAACGTGCTGACCGGCCGCAACCTCAAGCTCCGCAGCAGTTGGATCGAGCAGGTGCTGCGCCTGGGCCGTGCGCCTCGCGAGGACGACGAGCAGCGCCGTCGCGCGGAAAAAATCATCGAGTTCCTGCGCATCCACCCCTGGCGCCATGTGCTGGTGGGCAAGCTGCCTTACGGCTTGCAGAAACGTGTCGAACTGGCCCGCGCCCTGGCCGCTGAGCCGAGGTTGCTGCTGCTGGATGAACCCATGGCCGGCATGAACGCTGAAGAGAAGGACGAGATGAGCCAATTCATCCGTGACATCAACCGCGAGTTCGGCACCACCGTGGTGCTGATCGAACACGACATCGGGGTGGTCATGGGCTTGTGCGACCACGTGGTCGTGCTCGATTACGGCCGCAAGATCGGTGATGGCACGCCCGAGCAAGTGCGTGCCAATCCCGATGTGATTGCCGCTTACCTGGGCACGCGGCGTTCCCGTGCGGAGAGCCACTGAACATGCAATTTTTCTTCGAAGTGCTGATTGGCGGGCTGCTGGCGGGCGTCATGTACTCCCTGGTGGCAATTGGTTTTGTCCTGATCTACAAGGCTTCCGGCGTGTTCAATTTCGCCCAGGGGTCGATGGTGCTGTTCGCCGCGCTGACCTTTGTCAGCCTGCTCGAACGCGGCTTCCCGTTCGCGTGGGCGTTTGTCATCACGCTGGCGAGCATGGTGGTGCTGGCGTTGCTGATCGAAAAAATGGTGCTGCGGCCCCTGGTCAATCGAGCACCGATCATCCTGTTCATGGCCACGCTCGGGCTGTCCTACATGATCGAAGGTTTTGCGCAGTTTCTATGGGGGGCTCAAGTCCACGGTCTGGAATTGGGCATCGCCGATGAGCCGCTGGAAATCCGCGGCATGTTGCTCTCGCAATTCGACCTGTTTGCTGCCGGAACGGCGGCCACTTTGGTGATCGCCTTGTCGCTGCTGTTCAACCGGACCCGAGTCGGTTTGTCGCTGCGCGCGGTTGCCGATGATCCGTTGGCGTCCCTGGCCGTGGGCATCCGCCTGCCACGCATCTGGGCGCTGGTGTGGGCGGTGGCAGGTTTTGTCGGGCTGGTGGCCGGGTTGCTCTGGGGCGCTCGTCTGGGGGTGCAGTTTTCCTTGTCATTGGTGGTGCTCAAGGCCTTGCCGGTGTTGATCATCGGCGGTTTTTCCTCCATCGGCGGGGCGATTGTCGGTGGGCTGATCATCGGTGCGGCGGAAAAAGTCGCGGAGATTTACCTCGGCCCGGTCATCGGCAGCGGCATCGAAAACTGGGTGCCTTACGTCCTCGCCTTGCTGTTTCTGTTGGTGCGGCCTGCCGGGTTGTTCGGCGAGCGGGCGATCGAACGGGTCTGATTTTTTTCAAGGAATGCCTTCATGCTTTATCGAGAAGCCGGTCAACTGAGCACCTCTTATGCGATGGAACGGCGCACGTTCCGCTTGCGCCAGGACCGCGTGGGCCTGTGGCTGCTCTTGGGGTTTGCCTTCATTGCGGTGCCCTGGCTGGGCAATGACTATTGGTTCAGCGCGATTCTGCTGCCGCTGCTGGTGTTGTCCCTGGCGGGCCTGGGGTTGAACCTGTTGACCGGTTATGCCGGGCAGCTGTCCCTCGGGTCGGCGGCGTTCATGGCGGTGGGTGCGTTCGCCGCCTACAACCTGCAATTGCGCGTGCCGGGTTTGCCGCTGCTGGTGAGTTTCGCGCTGGGTGGGGTGATCGCTGCGCTGGTGGCTGTGGTCTTCGGTTTGCCGAGCCTGCGGATCAAGGGCTTTTACCTGCTGGTGGCGACCCTGGCCGCGCAGTTCGTGGTGGAGTGGGTACTGACCCGGTTCAGTTGGTTTACCAACGACAACGCCTCCGGGGTCATCACCTCGCCACCGCTGCTCATCGCGGGGCTGGATTTCAGTTCGCCCCGTGGGCGTTATCTGTTGACCCTGGCGGTGGTCGTGGTGCTGTTCTGGCTGGGCAAAAACCTGGTGCGCAGCGAGTTGGGCCGCAACTGGATGGCTGTGCGCGACATGGACACCGCCGCCGCCGTGATCGGCATTCGCCTGTTCAAGGCCAAGCTGCTGGCGTTTGCCATCAGTGGCTTTTACCTCGGGGTTGCGGGTTCGCTGTGGGCGTTTGCCTACCTGGGCACGGTGGAGCCCCACGGCTTCGATCTCAGCCGCTCATTTCAAGTGCTCTTCATCATCATTATCGGCGGCCTGGGCAGTGTGCTCGGCAATGTCCTGGGCGCCGCTTTCATCGTGTTGTTCCCGATTCTGCTGGCCAACCTCTTCGGGCTGTTGCCCGGCGGGCTGATCGATTCCGGCCAGTTGGAAAACATCCAGAAAATGCTCTTTGGCGCGTTGATCATCGCTTTCCTGATCAAGGAACCCGAGGGCCTGGCCCGACTGTGGCAACGCTTTCGCCAACGGGCCCGGATCTGGCCGTTGCGTTACTGATTGTTCTCATCCCTGACCCCCATCCTTCGTTCACGAGGAATTGCCTTCATGACTCACCGCACACCGCTGCGTCGCCTGCTATTAGGCTTGGCCTTGATCACTGCCGGGCTCAGTGCCGGCGCTCACGCCGACAACGAACAGTACTTCCCTTTGCAGAGCTATCGGGTCGGACCCTACGCCGCCGGTGGCACCGGCTTCTTCGGCGGCTTTATCGACTACCTGCAATACATCAACGCAAAGGGTGGGGTGAACGGCGTCAAGCTGACCTGGAGCGAGTGCGAAACGGAGTATGTGGTGGAGAAGGGCGTGGAATGCTACGAGCGCCTCAAGGGTGGCCTTAATGGTGCGCCGGCCGCCGCGACCAACCCGTTGTCGGTGGGCATTGCCTACGCGACGCTGGAACGTTCGACCGCCGACAAATTGCCACTGATCACCATCAACCACGGTCGCACCGACTCCACCGACGGTAGCGTGTTCCCTTACGTGTTCCCGCTGCAGCTCAACCCGTATTCGGAAGTCTCGGCAATCATCAACTACATCGGCACGCGCGAAGGCGGGGCCGACAAACTCAAAGGCAAGAAGATCGCCGTGCTTTACCACGGCTCGCCGTATGGCAAGGAAACCAATGGCGTCCTGGAAACCCTGGCGAAAAACGCCGGTTTCGAACTGACCCTGCTGGAAGTGCCGCACCCCGGCAACGAGCAGCAATCGCAGTGGCTCAATATCCGTCGCCTCAAGCCGGACTGGGTGATCCTGCGCGGTTGGGGGGTGATGAATCCGGTGGCGCTGAAGTCCGCGCAAAAGGTCGGTTACCCGGTGGATCACATCATCGGCAACATCTGGAGCAACTCGGAAGAGGACGTGGTGCCGGCAGGCGCGGCCGCCAAAGGCTTCATTTCCATCACTACCCACCCTTCCGGCACAGATTTCCCGGTGCTGCAGGGCATCAAGCAAAGCGTGGTGGACGCCGGCAAGGGCAACCTGGCCGATCCGAAGCGCTTCGGTACGGTGTACTACAACCTCGGTGTGGTGAACGGCATTCTCAACGTCGAAGCCGTGCGCCTTGCACAGGCAAAATACGGCGCCAAGCCATTGACCGGCGAGCAGGTGCGTTGGGGCTTCGAACACCTGAACCTCGACGATGCGCGCTTGCAGGCATTGGGCGCCAAGGGCCTGGTGCAGCCGTTGAAGTTGTCGTGCGCCGATCATGAAGGCGGCGGTGCGGTGCGCTTTCAGCAATGGGACGGCCAGCGTTGGAACCTGATCAGCGACTGGGTCCAGGCCGACCGTGCGTTGTTGCGGCCGATCATCGAGGCTTCCGCCGCCCAGTACGCCAAGGAAAAAGGCATCACCCCGCGCAATTGCAGCCAGGAGCAATAAGGTCCGATGAGCCAGAGCCTATACGCCACCCCGCCCTTGCTGAGCGTCGAGCAGGTCGTCGTTTTCTACGAACAGTCGATCCTCGCCTTGCGCGGCGTAACGCTAAAGGTCGGCAAGGGGCAGATGGTGGCGTTGCTCGGGGCGAATGGTGCGGGCAAAAGCACCACCCTCAAGGCCATCTCCAGCCTGGTGCGCGCAGAGCGCGGTGAAGTGACCGAGGGCCGGGTGGTTTACCAAGGGCAAGTGGTCACCGATAGCGACCCCGCCAACCTGGTGCTGTCGGGGTTGGCCCAGGTGCTTGAAGGGCGACATTGCTTCACCCACCTGACGGTCGAGCAGAACCTGCTGATCGGCGGCTTTTCCGGGCGACCGTCGCGCAAGGTATTGAACCAGCGTCTGGAGCGCATCTACGGCTACTTCCCCAGGTTACGCCTGCTGCGCAAACGCCTGGCGGGCCTGACCTCCGGTGGCGAGCAGCAAATGGTCGCCATCGGTCGCGCGCTGATGTCCGAGCCGTGCCTGTTGTTGTTGGACGAACCGTCCATGGGCCTGGCGCCCCAGGTGGTCGAAGAAATCTTCGAGATCCTTGCCCGGCTCAATCGCGATGAGGGGTTGAGCCTGCTGGTGGCCGAGCAGAACATCAACATCGCCCTGGATTACGCGCATTACGCGTTTGTGCTGGAGAACGGTTGGGTAGTGGATGAAGGTTCGGCAGCCGAACTGGCGACACGTAAGCAAATGCAGAACTATTACCTGGGCGCTGCGCAGGCTTAGGCGGTGTTGCGTGTTGAAAAAGGAAAGGCCATAAGCCTTTCCTTTTTTTGTTTGTGCGCCAGACAAGTTTAACGTGTGCCAAGTGTTTGCAGTGCAACACCGAGTTCACAAAGTGCGGATTAATACGCCCGAAAAATAGTCGTTAAGTTAGTCTAAATAATTGAAATATATGCTGTTATTGGATTGGCATGATTTTCGGATTGTTGCGAAAGGATCAGCATTTTTTGCATCCCTACCGCCTTAATAATTTGAAGAGAACATCATGCGTAAAGTGGCCGCTTTGTCTGCGTTTTTTGCCGTTACCACGCCCGGTTATTCATGGGCCGACAGTGATAAAAATGAAAATGGATTTATTGAAGATAGCCATTTGAACATTCTCAACCGGGATTTCTATTTCAGTCAGGACTTCCGGAATGGCAGCAGTGCAACCAACCCTCACACGGGCGCGCCCCAGAGTCGCCGGGCGGAATGGGCGCATGCGGTAATCGGGCGCTTTGAATCCGGCTTTACCCAGGGCCCCGTGGGTTTTGGGGTCGATGCTTACGGGCAGTTCGGGGTCAAGCTCGACGGCGGTGATGGCGTGGTGGGCAACGGTGTCGGCGGGCCGGGGTTGATTCCGCGTAAAGGCGACAATAACGGCGAGCCCAAGGATGAGTGGGGCAAGGCCGGCGGCGCCGTGAAGGTGCGAGCGTTCGATACGGTGGTCAAATACGGCGATGTATCCCCAACCAGCCCGGTACTCCATGCCGGTGATATCCGCCTGTTGCCGCAAACCCTGACCGGTCTGATCTTCGACAACACCTCCATCGCCGGCTTGA
The DNA here is from genome assembly GCF_057808775.1 of Pseudomonas sp. FG86. Lineage (NCBI taxonomy): Bacteria > Pseudomonadati > Pseudomonadota > Gammaproteobacteria > Pseudomonadales > Pseudomonadaceae > Pseudomonas > Pseudomonas sp. FG86. The sequence goes on from NZ_JBMDIS010000035.1 coordinate 51,361, forward strand.
AAATTGAGGGCGGCAAACTGACGGCGTCCAGCGATCGCAGCGGCGTCAACCATAGCGGCGACCTGGGCACGGTCTACGGTGGTCGCTTGACCGGGGCGGATAATGTCCAGTACATCGGCGCGGATTATCGTTTCAACGACAACTGGAGTTTCAAGCTGCACACCAGCCGCCTGGATAACGTCTGGAACCAGTCCTTTGCCCGGGTCGACTTCAAGCAAAGGCTCACCCCCACCATCACGTGGGATACGGGGCTCAATTACTACCGCACCCGTGACAGTGGCGAGGCCTTGCTCGGGAAAATCGATAACGATAGCTGGAGTACTCACCTGGGGCTGAATGTCGGATTCAACCGTTTTCTGCTGGCATACGAGCAAGTGCGCGGTGACTCGCCGTTCGACTACGTGTGGAACACCTACGACCTGGAACTCGACAACGCCTCCCAATGGTCGGACTTCAACAACCCCAACGAACGCTCCTGGCAGGCCAGCTATACCTATGACTTCGCCGGGTTGGGTCTACCGGGGCTTAGCCTCACGGGCCGCTACCTGCGCGGTGACAACATTGATGGCACACGGGCAACGGGCGGCTACACGGCGTTCAATAGCGTCAGTGACGGCAAGCACTGGGAGCGCGATTTCTGGGCGAGCTACGTCGTTCAGAGCGGCCCGGCAAAGGACTTGAAGCTTCAGGTACTTCAAGCCACGCACCGTGTGGGAGGCGATTTCGGTAACTACGACTCCAACGTTGACGAGCTGCGGGTCATCGTCGAATACCCGTTGGATTTGCGCATGCTGTAACCGCGCCATCCATTCCTGCCACAGAGTGTAATGGCAGAAACAAGAAAGCCCGCACGAGGCGGGCTTCTTGGGGATTCATAGGCGGCTGTGAACGTCTATGGATCGGTGCTTGGAATAGGTCAGATGCGGAAACTGCCCACCAGATGCTTCAGCCGTGCCGCCTGCTGTTCAAGCGCTCGCCGACCAGGTTGGCGATTTCCATGCTGTCTTGGCTATGGCGCTGGCTGTCGCCCATGGTGCTGACCGAATCCCGCGCGCCGACTTGCCGCTCCTCGAGCATCTTTGGTGGCAATCACCGCCGAATATCGGAATTGGCTCAGCGTCGCGTAAGCCTTGTCTTTATCGATAGAGAGGCCGATGTACCCGTTGGCGGAAGGTAGCCCTTTGATTGGTGCGAAGGTCAGCAAGCGGGCTTGCCCGTTGAACTGGACCTCGGTCAGCTCGCCGGAAAGTTTCGGTGTGTGTGTACGGTACAAATCCGAAAGCGACTTCATGACCAGCGCTTTGTCCGGATGGACCAGTATCTTGCCCTGCTCGTTGACCAGGAACGCATACCCCATGCCGCCAAAGTTCAACGAGTTGATGAGTTCCACCAGGCCATCCAGCGCCAGATCGCCGCCGACCACACCGATGCTGCTGGAAACCTTACTGATGACACTAATGACCATCTTGTTGGTGGCCAGATCAATATAGGGCTCAGTCAGTATGGCGCCGCTGGCGTTCATACCGTCCTTGTACCAAGGGCGGGAGCGCGGGTCATAACCATCGGGCATCTTGGTGTTCGGACGAATACTGAAACTGCCGTCGACCTTGCCTAGGTAGTCGGTGAGAAAACTTGAGGTCACGACGCTCTCATCCATCAGCGTCTCGGCATTGGCAGGCTCCCTGGCAATGTTCTGCGCCAGATTCCTCACCAAATTAATCCGCCCCTCCAGCAGGTTGCGAATATTGGTGGAGGTAGAGTCACCCATTTCAGTCAAATAGTTTTCCAGGCTTAGAGATCTGCTAAGCGAGCTAGCGGTGCTCGTCCAGCGCGTTGGTAACGCTCAAGCGCTTTGGGTTACGCGTCAATTGAGGGCAAATGCTGTTCGATTACGCCTAGCCACCCCATACCCGGATATGTTTCAAAGCCTGGCGTTATCGAGTAGCCCTGAATGAGGTTTTTACTCAGGACGCTGTATCCGCTCGATTGGGTGGCTTTAGTCTTTAACTCGACGCTTTCGCCCAGATGATTCTGTGTATCTGAGCTAGCAATTATCCTGTGGTTGTCGTCGATTATCATCAATCGACTTCGCGGGCGTTCTTCTTCGCTCAAGCGAACTCCTTTTAGAACGGAATCGGCTTGATTTTTCCAGTCGAAAAAAATCCCGATAACGCCAATCACAGGCGTCTGTTTACCGGCCTTGCTGCGCACAGCCGCACTGAATGCGCAGGTTTGTGAGTCGTTCAGAAGCGGCTCGGCAGTTACTTGGCCAGCGAAATACTGATCACCTGAAGAGTGAAGCATTGCTCTTTTAAACCAAGGCTCGTTCGCGACATTGGCTCCGATGACTCTGCCAAAGGTCCCCGGTCGGCCCGACGCTATGATTCGTCCACTGCTGTCAGCGACCCAGATATCTAAGTACACGGTGTAACTGTCGAGAATGATGCCAAGGCGTTCGCTGGCATAGACGCAGCTTTCTGGTGAGCGATTGGTCAGCGCGTCTACCAACGATGCATCAGTTGCCCACCAGCGCACGTCGCATGTGCGCTCGTAAAGGTTTCGATCGATTATCTCGATCATGTTAAGCGACAGATCAGCCAATCGCTGACCCCGTACGTCAAAGCACATACCGCGACCGAGCGCTGTCAGTTCATTGACCGAAACCTGCAAGTCTTCGGTCAGCCCGCTGGCAATTTTCGAGATACGTTCGGAGATATTTTTGACTTCTTCGGCCACAACCGAGAACCCCATCCCGGCCTTGCCTGCATGGGCGGCTTCAATGAGTGCATTGATTGCCAGCAACCGAGTTTGGCGAGTGATTGCCTGTATATCACTGACACCACGATTCGCCAGAGACTCCACTTCCCGGGAAAGGGAGACGATCCGTTCGGGTTCGATCATTTTCTTTCTGCTTCTACCAGTTATTGATGGCGGCAGTGGGTTGCTTATCAATGAACGAAGAAAATACAAAACTGGGCTATAGCTGCCCTCTAATCGAATGAAGGTTGGGACCCCTCTCACAACAAGATCGGCTGATTTCATTGGGCCATTAGGTGAATCCGAAAAAATTAATCCAAATATTCAAGCCCCGGATCCCTCTTGGCTTGGGTCGTAAGGAATGGGGCCCCCCTGAGCGCTGGCAAGAGCCTAGAGACTCAGCAGTTTGAATACGGCATTCTTGACGTGGTCAGTCCTAGGAGGGCAGGGCGGCCGTGCCGCATAGGGTTGACCCTGTGCGCATCAAGCGCCGAACCTAGACGGTTTCATTCAGAAAACTCAGTGCAGTGCAGGGAGTTGCTTCGGGTGGAGCAATCACATGAGCATCGTTCAGATCGGATAGATAGCTCTGGTTCTGGTTGTCAGTTGGGTTGCTACCCGTGAAATCCACTTGGTCTTGCACGGATCATCAGGAATATCATCAGCTAAGGGAAAAGACGATGAAGCTTAGTTTTTGGCAGTATATGAGGGGTTACGCAATTGGTATGGCAGCGTTTCACCTTTGGAAACTCTACCGAGGTGATCCTTTGCCAAGTGTGCTGGCGAATTATGGAATTTCGCTTGTTCTCGGCGCGATTTTTTACGGGATCGGGACGGTTCTCATAGTGAAGCGCGACCAGTAAGGATGAATCGCTGCGCACCACCGGCCCTTGATTGGGATGCGTCTGCGCGTAGATCAGCCGCTTTCTGCCGAGCGAAAGCGCCGCCCACTTCCGGGTAGCCGCCAAGACCAAGCCATGACCATTTGCCGTCTGGCTTCTTGTAGCGTAACTCCCAGGACTTTTGGCCGTTTGGCTTGACCCTGAAATACAGGCCTGGGCTGTCTAGTTCGCGGTATGCCCCGGCCTCAGGCTCCAGGCTGGAAAGTGTCGTGCCAGCGAGAGGGCGCGTCGCCTGATATCGGTGCGTTTCATCCTTGTATGTCTTCAGTTCAATTATTTGTGAAACATACACGTGGGCATAGGCGGAGGGGGATGATAGGAGGATAGAGGTGAACAGCCAGAAACAAGAAAGCCCGCACTAGGCGGGCTTCTTGAGGTGATTCATAGACTGCTGTAGACATCTATGGATCGGTACTTGGTGTACACAGTCATTTGAACCAAATTCATAACCTACTGTATTTAATATTTTTTTTAGCTGTTAAGTCAGGTTGGCATACATGTAGGCATACATGCCGCCGGGATCTCAACGAATGCTCCTCTCATACCTGATCTTGGCATAATGTCGTGCGTCTCGACAAAACGACGGACCTCGGACTGATCTACCAAAACATGGCGTCCATTGCCTTCAAGTGGCATTACTAGCCAAATAGGCTGGAAAAACTGGATTTGTGGGTGATGTTGGATAGATGGTTAGCCGCCAATCGTTATTTTGATGTGAGCCCCTGAACATAGGAATGCGGAGCCTTCCTATGTTCAGGGGCTTGGTCTGAAAGTCTTAATGACTTTGGTGTTGGCGACAGTCGTCAAACAAGCTATCTCCGCAGATGGGGTGTCGTTTGCGGCTTCGGCGCTAACCAGTTAGTGCTAAGCGTATTGGTACGAGCTTCCGATGCTTGGTTTTATTGGACGCCGCCACACCGTTGAAACCGGCCTGGACGACAACAAGTGTTTTCGTAGTGCTTGCCTGTTGCTGATGTAACGGTTACCCCCATACCTGCTGGCGTTTGAGGAAGCTCTCGATGGTGTGTGCGGCCTGCTCGATTGAGGAGGTTGTGCTGTCAATGACAATGTCGGGGGCCACCGGGCGTTCATAGGGCGAGTCAATGCCGGTGAAATTCTTGATCAGGCCTTTACGTGCCTTGGCGTAGAGGCCCTTGGGGTCGCGCTGCTCCAGGACATGCAGAGGCGCATCGATAAATATTTCAATAAAGTCGCCGGGGACGAACAGCGCCCTGGCCATGCGGCGTTCCTGTTCGAAGGGCGAGATCAGGCAGACCAGGGTGATGACCCCAGCATCTACCATCAGCCTGCCGACCTCGGCCGTGCGCCGAATGTTTTCCTTGCGGTCGTTATCGGCAAAGCCCAGGTCGGCGGTTAAGCCCTGGCGTAGCCGGTCGCCGTCAAGCAGGCAGGTGTGCAGCCGCTTACCGTGCAGGCCGGCCTGCACGCGATTGGCAATGCACGACTTGCCGGCCCCCGACATACCGGTGAACCACAAGAGCAATGAGCGATGCCCTTTGAGGGTGGACTGGGCCTGGCGTTCGATCTCAAACGGGTGGGGCACCAGGTCCGGGGTACGCAGGGGATGTGAAGGTAGTACCAGTGACGGGGGCATGAAAGACATCTCCATGGGGGCGGATGACAGTCAGAATTCAATTACCGCTCGGTAGCGCACTGTGTTGTTGCGCAGGGCGTCCAAGGCCTGGTTGATCTGCTCTGTCGGGAAAATCTCCACCATCGGCCAGACATGGTGTTCGCTGGCAAATTCCAGCATTTTCAGCATGTCGTGACGCCCGCCGACGTTGGCGGTACTGACGGTCAAGGTCTTGTAGGTCATGGCAGGAATGTCCAGCGTGACCGGGCCGGGCATCCCGGCAAAACACAGGGTGCCATGGGGGCGCAGCAGGGCGATGGCCCGTTCCCAGTCCTGGTCGTTGGAAGCGGTGATTAGCAAGAAGTCCAGGGTATTTTCCTGTGCCTGCAACGTGGCCAAGTCCAGGGTGTAGAAATGGCGCGCACCCAGCTGTAATGCCTGGGCTTTCTTGTTATCGGAGCTCGATAACGCGGTGACCGTGCAGCCGAACTTGGCTGCAAACTGGATGGCCAGGTGGCCGAGCCCACCGATGCCCAACACGCCCACTCGCATGCCTGGCCGGGTGCCCCGTAGCAACGCGGTGAACACCGTCTGCCCGGCGCAGAACAGCGGCGCGGCCACATGAGAGGGCAGGTTGTCGGGGAGCAAGAACACGAAGCGGCTGTCGCAGGTCAGGAAGTCGGCAAACCCGCCTTTTTGCCCGTTACTGCAGGTTGGCAGCACGGCCGCACAGTGTTGCTCTTCACCCTTGAGGCACCACTCGCACGCCAGGCAGGCGCCCTTGTACCAGCCGACGCCGACGCGCTGGTCGGGGCTAAGGTGGGTAACTGCCGACCCGGTGCGCACCACGCGCCCCACAACTTCATGGCCACACACCTGTGGGTATTGGGAAGCTTCACCCCAATCGCCTTCAATCAAATGCAGATCGCTGGTGCAGGCTCCGCAATGGGTCACCTGGATCTCCACTTCGTTGGCCCCGGGATCCGGGAGTAGGTAGGTGAACGGTTCCAGTGGAGAGCCCGGCCCATAGGCGGCCCAGCCGTTAGTAGTGCGTGTCATGGGTTCACTCCTGGGTTAGGTTCAGTGCCGTGAGGTACTGTTGGGTCCATTCAGCGTCGATCACCGGGCACTCCAAATGATCGAGCAGCAGCGGCGGTGGAGGGTTGAAGTAGCTGAAGTCATCAATGATCATCGGCAGGATTAACAGCGTACGCTGCAACACGGCCTTGCCAGGGGCCTGTTCCTTGAGTCTGGCTTGCCATTGTTCCAGGGGCAGTGGTGCATACTGGGTTGGTCCCAGAAGCGTCTGTATCCAGGCGCATAACTGGGTCCATTTGAGGTTCGCCGCAGGGTTATACAGGTGCTGTACGGGCGGTGAACCCAAGGCCTGGCCGTGGATCGCTGTGTGGGTAAATACCTGCGCGACATAGTCCACGGGGGTCAGGTTCATTGACCAGCTCGCTTCGTCTGGCCAGGCATTGAGGGCCAAGCAGCTGCGAATCAGTAGCCCGACATAGTCCTCCTGGTTTATCGACGCGCCACTGTCGGGATGTGCGGGGGCGCTGATGTCGCCACAGCGCAGAATGTTCAGGGACAGCCCGCGGCTTTCGCAAAACGCAATGGCCAAGTGTTCGGCCACCAGCTTGGCGCGGTTATAGCCGGTCGATGGCACCGGCTCCGGTAGGGTCGAGGCAAACACCACGCCGGCCCCGTTTGCGGCTGCCAGGCCGAGCACCTCGACCACACCGCCGACGTTGGTCTGGGCCAGGCGTTCATAGCGCTTGAGCCAGTTGACGTCGGCGGCGCAATGAATGATGCAGTCCACGTCTTGGCACAGCCGCTGATAGGCCGCGCTCGCTAGGCCGAACTGTGGTTGCGCCAGATCCCCGGCCAGGCCCTCGACCCGAGCTGTGCGGGGCGACAATCCCAATTCGGCTACCCGACGTTGAGCCTGGGCCGCATCATCCGCACGGACCAGGCACAAGACCGTCTCCACACCGGCTGTTTGTTGCAGTTCGGCAACCACCCTGCGCCCTAGATACCCAGTCGCTCCGGTGACCATGATTGTGCGTCGGGCCAGGCGTCGCGGCGCCTGCGGCAGGCTCGCCACAGCCGTGGTCAACCGGGCCAGATAACGCTCGGCTTCTGCCGTGACCGAAAAGGCCACTTCCAACAGCGGCGTACCTTGCAGCCGATGGGCCAGCAGCTTGCTGATCCCTGCCACCGTCGAGTCGCGGGTGATATCGGCAATCGTAAGGTCCGTCTCGAATGCGCGATTGATCCGCGTCATCAAATCCAGCAGCAACAAGCTGCCGCCAATATCGATAAAGTCGCTATCGGGCCCCAAGGTGACCCCTTTCAGGTTCATGCAGCGCGCCCACAGCCTGGCCACCCGTACTTGCAGCGGCGTCAGCGGCGGTAGGTCATCCGCCAGCGGTGCTAAAGGCTGCAGCAACAGGGCTTGGGCACCCAGACGTTTCTGGCTCGCTCCCGCCGGAATCGACGCGGCAAGAAAGTACCCCAGCGGCACACTGAATGCGGGCAGGTGCTGGCCTGCCCACTGGCGCAGGGCGCCAGCAACTGGGGGGTTGTCGGGGTCCTGGGCGTTGATAAATGCCACCAGTTGCATATCCTGGCCCTCGCCACGGGTAGTGACCAGAGCGCTGCGTACCTCGGGGTGGGTCATCAATACCCGCTCGACGTCTGCGCTGAAGATCTTGAAACCGCGTACCTTCAAATGAGTCGTCGCACGCCCTATCAGATAGACCTCTCCGGTTTCGCTCAGCCGCACCATATCGCCGGTACGCAGCAGCCTGTGTGCCAGCGCCGGGCAGTCGGTGGCCATTGGATTTTCCACGAAGGCACTGCGGTTTGCCGCGTCGTCATTGAGGTAGCCCACGCTGAGGCCCGGGGTATGGACGTACAGTTCACCGTGGCCACCCAGCGGCGTGCAATCGAGGGCCGGGTCTAGCACGTAGGCCTGGGTTCCGGCGGTAAATTGCAGATGTCCGTCCGGGGCGGATAACGCGACATCTCCGGCTTCATTCGAGCCATACAGGTCGATCACCCGGCAATGCGGCAGGCAGCGCACGAGATTCTGGCGCGTGGTCGCTGGCAATTGTTCGCCGCTCAGCCACAGGCAGTGCACTGCGGCAAAGGCTTGTTTGAACGCCGGCTCATCCTGCATCAGGCCTGCCGCCAGGCTGGGGGTGATCATCAATTGGCTGAGCTGGCCCCACTGGACGAATGCCCGTAGAGCCTGAGGATCCAACACCATGGCATCCGGAATCAGGCAGGCGGTGGCACCGCTGAAAATAGGGTAGTAGACATACCCAGCCATCCAGGCATTGAGGCCCACGCGGTCGCCCGGGCGGATGTACTGTTGCCAGAGCTCCAAGGAATCAAGGCGACCGTGTTCGGCGATGGTGACAATCTTCGCCGTGCCGGTAGTGCCGGAGGTAAGCAGGCCGTAAGCTAGGTCATTGACGACAGCTGCACGTCGGGCTACGGCAGCGGGCGCGGGGTCCAGTTCGTCGAACACCAGGGTGCGATAACCGGGCGGCAAGTCGTTGAGACTGGTGGTGTCACCTATCACCACCACCGGCTGGAGGTTGGCCAGGGCCTTGGCGGTAGCCTCCAGGCCATACCAGTGAGGGATATCGAGGTAGGGCCAGCCCAGCAGGCTGCAGGCGGTCATGGTGATCAGGCTTGGAAGGTCCTTGTCCAGACGGATAGCCACCCAGCCGCTATGGGTGCAAACTTTCGACAGGCGCTCGGCCAGCGTGGCGGCATGGGCATGCAGTTGCCTGGCATTCAGTTGCCTATGCGGTGTCATCGCGACCAACCTGTCAGGGGCTTGGTCCAGTAAGCGCAAGAAGTGTTGCTGCCATGATAGGGCCGGCGCGGTGGCAGTGCTGGCGTGGCGGTTGCTGGCGATTTGATGCGTGCGGCTACGTAGGCTCGCATTTAGCGCAAGGGTTGCCAGTTGCGCACTGATTCGCGGGGCCTGAGCGCCAGGGTTGGACGGATCGATGGCTATCAGGGGCAAGTCTAGGGCCCTGGCCGATGGCGTGTCAGGTGCCATTAGGCACAGGAACCTCTGACGCGCCTGCTCGGAAGAGCAATAGGCTATATTTTCGTCGGTCGTCAGCAGCACCAGCGGCCCGTCCTGCAACATGGCCAGTTCACGCATGGTTTCCTCGTTCAGCATCTGGCCGCTGCTGTCCAACAGCCAAAGGGCATAGTCTTCGGGGAGATGGGCCGCCAGTTGCAGGGCGCTACTGCGATGCTCGTCGGTTGGGGCCAGTAACAGGACTTGGAGTCGCGTCGTGGTCGGTTCATGCAGGCACTTGAGGTGATCCGCTGCATCAGCCAGCCGTTGCCAGGTGGCGGATAGCTGGAAAAACCGATAAATCACCTGCTTGTTCCGCGCCGTTTGTTCCACTATCTCAGGGAATTCAATGGCCGAGTGTGTCACCGGGGCGAACCCGGATGAGCGCTCGGCTTCATCATGCCAACCCTTGAAAAACTGCCATTGCGCAATCTGTTCCGGCTCCCATGACAACAGTCGTGGGGAATAGTCGATACCGGCAAAATCGCAGAAACGCATCAGGGTGCCTTGGGTATCCCCCATCAAGTCGGCGTCACTGTCCAGGTACAGCACTTGGTCGCTGGGGCAATGCTCTAGTACTAGATTATGGATGCTCGCCAGCTCATCGAAACCCGACTCGGCGGCATCGAAATAAGTGGTGCCGCCGCCCTGGCTCACGCGATAAAGCGATTGCATGACATCCAGTGGCTGGCGTACCAGGAAGACATGCTTGAAACCCGTCAACCAGGCGCCATCAATGGCCTGGAAGTCAAAAAAATAGGCGATCTCTTTAGCAAATTGCAGTCGCATGGGCAAAGCGGGGCGTTGGCACAGCAGGTCCATCGCGTGGCTGTAGCGGGAGATGCCCACGGGGCCTTGTTCGGCCTGACGGGTGCGCTCGATCAGCGCATGCTTGGCGGGAAAGTGCTGCAACAGGAAGGGTTCCGACAGCTGCTCATGTAGCACCCTCACGTCTGGATGTTGCATCACGGCCCGCTCGAAGGCGGTCGAGCGGCTCCGGGAGACGGCCCAGAGAATTACGTTGGGCAGATGAGATGACGTCAGCATAAACAGCTCCTGGGCAGGGCCTGTACACGTGAGGTGTCAGAGCTCGCCTGCGGGTTTTTTCAGCACAATGAAACCCGACAGCAGAATAAGGACCAGGCCGGTAGCGGTTCGGCCGTTCAGCATTTCGTTGAACAACAGGGCGCCCCAGGCGATGGCAAAAATCAGGTAGGTGTAGTCAAACGCACCAATGACCGAGGTCTCACCAACTTGGTAGGCTTTGGCGAGCCCGATGCTGACGACTACCATCAGGACCGCCAATACGATCATGATCCACCAGTCGCCCTGGCCCATGGCCGACCAGCCTCCAATCAGGAATCGTAAACCGTCATCCACCGGAAAATGCGGGCCGGTCTGCAGCACCACCAGGCTGCCCACCACCCCAATGATCAGCAACGCGACATTCATGGCCAACGCCAAGAGTACGGGGTCCTCATCGGCACATTTGCCCTTGGTCACCACCACGGCAAGGGCGTATAGAATGGCGGCGAGTACAGGCAGTAGCGCATAGGTATTGAAGTCTTCGGTGCTCGGCGCCAGGGTAATCACGACCCCGACAAAACCCAGGCAGATCGCCAGCCATTTGCGTGTGGTCACGTTCTCCTTCAAGGAGAGGGCCGAGAACAAAGCGATGAACAGAGGTGTGGTATAGATAGCCAAGGCGGCGACGGTCAGGCTGATGAAGGGCAGTGCGCCGTAAAAGGCGATCCACATCAACGACAGCAGCAGGCTTCTTATCACCACCCACAGGGGAGACAGCGGCCACAAATTCGTGGCGCCGCGCAGGTGAACCACCAGCGCCATCAGAATGCCCGAGGCCAGCACAGAACGGATTACATACAGTTGCCACATTGAAGTATCGGCACTGGTTGCCTTTATGATGGCGTCTGACACCGAGAGCAAAAATACCGAACCTACAACGATAAGAATGCTTTGTCGGTTATCAGTGGCGGTTATCGTAGTGCTTCCAGACATGAGTTTTCCTTGATTAACTGCTTTAAGGATTCTGAGTGCGCACTGGCAGTATTTAAAGTGACTTATGGTTACGCAGAAGGACTGAAAATTATGGATAATTTCAAACGCTCACTGCCCCCACTGTCCAGCCTTGTGCCTTTTGAAGCGGCGGCGCGACTTGAGAGCTTTTCCAAAGCCTCTGAAGAGTTGAACTTGACCCAGGCCGCAATTAGCAAACAGGTGCGTTCTCTCGAAGAATTCCTGGGTGTTGCGTTATTTACCCGCAGAAATCGGGCGGTATTCCTGACGGCGGCGGGTGTCGAATTTCGCGATGCCGTTCGGACCGCATTCCTGGGTATTGCGTCGCAAGCCGAAGATCTGAAAAAAGGCCGGGAAAGCAGCGAAGTAGTCCTAGTGGCACAGTTGTGCGAAGCTTGGCGGCCGCGAAAACTGAGTGCAACACCTGACCTTTCCGGTACGGTGCTGCCCCT